>JAIRKZ010000115.1 GCA_031259845.1 Tannerellaceae bacterium
TTCGAACCCTTGATAGTAATTGTTGGACACAAGGCCCAGTTCGCTTAACACCAGATCGCTCATCAACTCTTTCTGTTTGCCGGAACGTATTTCAGGCAGGTAATGCAGGCGGAACTTAACCCTGCCGCCAGAAGAGAATCGAGCCGCCGGCGGGAAAGGAGTAATCCGTTGGAAACAATCCCCCAGGGGAATCCGCGGCGGTATAACTCCAGTCCGCAGGCTTCAATGTCTTTACGCACCAAGGCTTCGCCTCCGGTAAAGATAATCATTACCTTATGGGGGTTCACGTGAGGGGTGATGTCGCCTGTTACTTTCAGGAAATCGGCTACCGGCATATCGGGTTGATTGGCTGCCACGCGGCAATCACTCCCGCAATGGCGGCAGGAGATATTGCACCGCAGCGTACATTCCCAAAACAAGGTATGCATCTCATGCAATACTTTACTGTTGTCCCTCATTCGCCGGAACAGCTCCAAAGCAATCCGTTTTCGTAAGGAAGGCTTCTTATTCATCCGTTTCTCCAGCCTCTTCCTTTAGCACAATGGGCGGTATTTCTTTCCTTGCGGCGCCGTCATACCAATGGCCGTCTCCCGGCTTATAAAAATCGTCCTTACTGAAAACGACTTCTACGGAATCTGCTTTAAACGACCCGTTTGCTTCCCCATCAACATCTGTGGCTGTCAGGATAAACTTTTCATTGGGAAAGGCGCTATATGTTACATCAAATTCCCCTTGTCCGTTTGTATAAGCAGGCTTACTTTCATCATACCCCGAGCGGTCTTTTATAAGGATTTCAATACCCGCGACAGGCGCGCCCGATACGTCTGTTACAGCTCCTTTTACCGAGTACTCTGCATGAGGACTACCATATTCTATCAGACCATACCTGTTGCAGGAAAAACCCAATAGCGACAGCAATCCTGCCAGCGCCCAGTTGGTTCCCTTGATTAAGGAACGCGGTATTATTTTTCTTCCAGTTTGATTGTTAATGATTTTTCTGCTTCTCCTAAGAACCAGGCGTCGTCTTCCTGGTTAATTTCGTTTGCACTAAATTCAATGACCATACTGTGCTTCCTGTATTTACCGGCGGTATCGGTAGCGGCAATCGTAAGTTTTGCATTATCGCCAAAGGTAGTGATAGCGCCCGTCCATACAAACAACCCTTTAACGTCTGTATATAAGGTATCTGCAACCGGATTGTTTTTCTCTACACATATCTCTATCAATATATCAGGAATGACCGACTGTTCATCTATGGCGCGCACTACTTTGCCGTTGAGGGTATAATTATTGGTAGGCGATATTATATCGTCCGGCATCGCTGCGTCAATGCCTTCCGTTGTACACGAATCCGCGAATAAGAGTAAAACACCCCAAATAGCCATTTGAGTGATACTCTGTATAATACAGGCAGCGTGTTTGCATAATTTCATAATCAAAATCCTTTTACTAATTTAGAAGATGCAATAATACATATTTTTGCTGCATATAGCGGGGCAAGCACGTTAAAATAATTCAGTAGCAAACAAATCCAATCATTTTATTGATTGCTTAACGAATAAGTAGTCGTGAGCGGAGGCGTTCACAGCTGTGAAAGGTTCTGAAGACAAATCCGGACACAGGGAAAGAGCTGTATTACGAAGTTGTTTTTTGAATCCGATAAGGGCACGGGCTTCAGCATCCTCCCGGCCGGCGAACGGACAGACGACATCCTCTGCTATTCGGAGGCAGGCGCCATATCAGACACCACCTTTAACAAAAGCCTCAGCCTTCAAATAATAAGTTCTATCCGGTAATTAATCTTTCAAAAAACCAGGATATGAAAAAAACAGCCATTTTCGCTCTTAGTTTATTGAGTTTGATTTTTGCTTCGTGCAGTGCGGATGTACCAACATACATTTGAATGTCGGGGTTTTTCTTGTCGACCCGGACTTGCAAGACCGCTTGAACTCCAAATCCCCGGCTTATTCCGGCGACGAATATGCCAGGGGGATAAACGTACTGTATCTCACGTCTTATGGCGTGAAGCGCAGCTATCCCCTTTATGGCAATACGAACATACAGGCTCCTTTCCACGAAGGCGGGGCCAGCAAGTATAACGGCGGCTACTACTATCTGAACGCCAGCCCCATGGAGATTATGGCAGCGAAGACGAGCTGAAGATACTGGGTTACGAGAACGAAACAGGGAGTCTGCTTCTTATAGACGAGGTCTGGTTCAACGGCGAGCTGGTTTACGACATGGGAGGGCGGGAAGAATTTCCCCCCCCCTGATTATTATAACCCGAAGTATTATCCCTGCCTGCCTGTGCTGAATGCAGAGGGTAAGCCAACCGGCGATTTCATACGCCTCCAGTATGCTACGGATTGGATTGTGGTTGTCAAATAATCAGACAGCTCTGCTTCCGGTGCAAATATAAGTAATAGCGTACAGGTAAAAACGGCGCTAACCGTCTGTTTTGGGAAATGCCGGTTCAATTTCAGGCGGTTTGTTCGATGTTCAAACGTCAATTCCAGGGGGAC
>JAIRKZ010000029.1 GCA_031259845.1 Tannerellaceae bacterium
ATTCCTGATGTGTTTTGCCAGGTCTCCCCTGTAACCTCCATCTGCAATAATTGTTTTTACTGATGAACATAATTCTTTGAGAACTCTCATCAATAAATAGGCGGCTTTGCTATCATGGAGGTTGGCTACAGTAACCATCACAGCTATTAAAAAACCATTCTTATCAACAACCACATGGCGTTTTATACCTTTCACTTTTTTATTTCCATCAATTCCATTGAGGGACTTATTATTACCCCAACGTACGTTTGGCTATCAATAACACCTAAAGAAGCTGAAGCTTTCTGCCCTCGTTTAAGCCTGACTGATTCCCGTAACTTGCTCAATAACAAATCATATCCTTCCATGCTTGACCATTTACGGTAGTAGTAATAAACTAACTCCCATTTAGGATATTCTTTAGGTAACATGCGCCACTGGCAACCTGTTTTTATCAAATAAAAATAGAGCATTCCAGATTTCTGATAATTCATGTCTTCGCTTACGTTCTTGGGGCAACAAAACTTTTTCGATATATTGTCACTTGGTTTCTGTCAAATCTGTAGGGTACATTTCTTTTTTGTTTGGTCACTTCAAAAAAACAACCTAAACAGCAAAGACGGAAACCCTTTAGCATTTTATTGTATTAAAATTTAAACAGGATCTTAATCATTTCCTCTCATTCAATGAAATAGCCGTTTTTTGTTGCCTCCGGCACGTGCGGCGGTGTGAGAATAAGCTTTTATAGTTGGCAACCGCGAAGGCTGGGAATCAGGTTCCGGTCGCCGTAAGCGTTATCTACGCGGGCTACAGGGATCCAGAACTTGCAATCGTGAAGCCATTCCAGAGGGAATGCGGCTTTCTCGCGCGAGTAAACATGATTCCATGCGTCGTTTGTTACTTCGTATTCGGGGTGTGGAGCGTTTTTCAGGACGTTGTCGTCTTTCGAGACTTTGCCTTCTTCCACTTCCATGATTTCTTTGTAGATGCAATCAAAGACTTCCGCAAAACGGTCGAGTTCGGCCTTACTTTCGCTTTCGGTTGGTTCTATCATCAACGTGCCGTGTACGGGGAAAGATAGCGTGGGGGCATGGTAGCCAAAATCCATCAAGCGTTTGGCTATGTCTCCCTCGTCGACGCCCGAACGTTCTTTAATGGATCGACATTCCAGGATAAGTTCGTGGCCTACGCGTCCGTTTTTCCCTGTATAAACAATTCCATAAGAGTCTTTTAGCTTTGCAGCCAGATAATTGGCATTGAGGATAGCTATTTGTGTTGCCACAGTTAGTCCTTTGGCGCCCATGAGACGAATATAGGCATAGGTGATAGACAGAATGCCGGCGCTGCCGAAAGGCGCTGCCGCTACGGAGTTTGCGGTCAGGAAGGGCACTAGGTGCTTAGCCACACAGATGGGACCTACGCCCGGCCCTCCGCCTCCGTGAGGAGAAGCAAAAGTTTTGTGCAGATTCAGGTGGCATACGTCGGCCCCGATGGCTCCCGGATGGGTAAGCCCTACCTGGGCATTCATATTAGCTCCGTCCATATATACTTGTCCGCCGCAGTTGTGCACGATGTTGCACATCTCCTGGATGTCTTCTTCAAAGATACCGTGCGTGGAAGGATATGTGATCATGGTGGCAGCGAGTCTGTCTTTGTTGGTTTCGGCTTTTTCGCGAAAGTCCTGAAGGTTGATATTACCATTCGTATCTGTTTTCACGATCACGGTGGTGTATCCACATTGCACGGCGCTTGCCGGATTGGTGCCATGTGCCGAGGCGGGTAGAAGCACGATGTCGCGACATCCCTGCCCCAGGCTCTCCTGATAAGAGCGGATGGTTCGAAGACCGGCGTATTCGCCCGAAGCGCCCGAATTGGGTTGCAGGCTTACTCCTTCAAGGCCGGTGATTTCAGCTAAATATGCTGAAAGATTTTCGATTAATTCCGTGTATCCTTCTACTTGATCCTTTGGAGCGTAAGGATGGATATTCTGGAATTGGGGATTGCTCAGAGCGAATAATTCAGAAGCGGCATTCAGTTTCATCGTACATGAGCCGAGTGAAATCATGGAATGCGCCAGTGAAATGTCCCGGCGTCCCAAGCGGGTGATGTAGCGCATGAGTTCGGTTTCGGTCCGGTATTTTTTGAAAACATCTTGTTGAAGGAAGTCGGAGGTACGGGCAAATTTCCGGTCGAACCGGATTGTCGGCGGGACATCACGTGTAAGGCTGTAATCTTTGCCGGCAGCTCCTGCAAAGATGTAGAGCAAGACGCCCACATCGGTAGGTTGAGTTGTTTCATCAAGGCTGACGCCTATTTGCCCGGCGTCAAAGTAACGAAGGTTCACTTTGCATTCTAACGCTATTTCACGAAGGGCGTCCACCGATACATATGCCGGCAATTCTATTTTTAATGTATCAAAAAAGTCTTTGTTCAACTGCCGGTATCCGAGATTTTCTAACTCTTCGGAAAGGAATCCGGCACAGGAATGAATGCGGCGGGCAATATCCTGCAGTCCGTCGGCTCCATGATAGACGGCATAAAAGCCCGACATGGAAGCAAGCAATGCCTGGGCGGTGCATATATTGGATGTTGCCTTTTCACGCTTGATGTGTTGTTCGCGTGTTTGCAAAGCCAAACGATAGGCCGGGCGTCCATAGGCGTCTTTAGATATACCGATAATACGTCCTGGAATAGCGCGTTTGTAATCGTCTTTGGTAGCCATATACCCGGCCGAGGGTCCTCCGTAAAACATGGGGATTCCGAAGCGTTGCGCCGATCCGAATACTACGTCTGCGCCCCACTCTCCCGGCGGAGTCAGGATAGCCAGGCTCAACAGGTCGGCAGCTACGGCTACGCGTACCATGTTTGCTTTGGACCGTTCGATAAATCCCTTGTAGTCTTCGATAGAACCATTGGCGTTTGGGTACTGGACAATCGCGCCGAACGTATCCCGCGTGAACGGGAAGGTTTTGTAATCGCCGGTTATTACGCGTATTCCCTGGGGTTTCATACGGGTGCGGATAACGGCCAGAGTAGATTCATAAACGTTGTCGTCGACAAATAAGACGTTGGCTCCGGCTTTGACTTGTTCGCGGCTGCGCGTACCGTACAGCATTGTAGCTGTTTCGGCTGCTGCGGTGGCTTCATCTAAAAGTGAACAGTTGGTCAGCGGCAAGCCGGTCAGCTCGCATATTACGGTCTGGAAATTCAGCAGAGCTTCCAGCCGTCCTTGGGAGACTTCGGCCTGATAAGGCGTATAAGAAGTGTACCATACCGGATTTTCCAGCACATTTCGCTGGATAGGAGCAGGACATACCGTGTCGTACCAACCCATACCGATATAGGAGGTGAACACTTGATTCTTGGAGGCGAGTTCGGCAATGTGTTCGGCGTATTCCCGTTCTGTCATGGGTTCGGGGAGATTGAGTGCTTTCGTGAGCCGGATATCCGAAGGAATCGTCTGGTTTATCAGTTGATCTAACGAACTAACTCCAATGGTTTGTAGCATGGAAGGAAGGTCTTCTGCCACGATGCCTGCATGGCGATTAACAAATTTATTTGTGTCCATAATTATAAAAAGGGATTATTCAGATTTTCTTCTATTACGTTTGTTGCCGGTCCATGCCCAGGGTATAAGATTGTTTCGTCCGGCAAGGAGAGTATTTTATCTTTGATGGCTGCAACCAGCACGTCGTGATTCCCTCCCCAGAGGTCGGTACGTCCGATACTCCTGTTGAATATTGCATCGCCTACGATGGCAAAACCATCTTTTTTGTTATAAAATATCAGGCTGCCGGGCGAATGTCCCGGGACTAAGAGTACAAGGAGTTCGGAATTTCCGAATTTGATAATTTCGTTTCCTACAATATATTTCCCGATGGGGATGGTTTGTATTTTATCTTGAATACCAAACAGTTTTGCCTGTTCCTGGGGAGATGGGAGGGTTTCTGCGTCTGCTTTATGAGCCTGGGGTTTCAAACCATACGTTCTGTTGACAAATTCATTACCAAAGACATGGTCTAAATGCAAGTGAGTGCACAGCAGATGTGTCACGGTCAGTTTATTGGCGATGACATAATTGCTCAACTCCAACTCTTCTTCCTTACGAAAACAGCCACAATCTATCAGTACAGCCTCGCGTGTCTCATCGTGCAACAGGTAGGTATTCACGGAGAAATAGTTAAATTCGAATGATTTTACAGTTATCATAGAGGTATATATACAGCTTTTTTTGATTGAAAATAAGATTCCTTAAAATAGGCGCTCAACTCAATTATTACCGCCTTTTTACGAAAAGGCAATATTTCATGTTGAAGTTCGCCGCCTTTCAAACAGATAAGGCCGTTGGGAAGAGCATTTTGCTGCTGTTTCTTTATGTTTTTAGCTACTATTTTGGCTAAGTCGGCCAACGGCATGACAGCACGACTGACAACAAAATCAAAGAGTTGTGTTTCCTCTTCTGCCCGTCCGTGGCGAAAACTTACATTCTGCAAGCCGATTGCTTCGCTAACAGCCTGTGCCACTTTTATTTTTTTACCAATACTGTCTACTAAATGAAAGCTTACCTGTGGATAGAATATAGCCAGTGGGATACCTGGAAAACCTCCTCCCGTACCTATATCCATAACGGTAGAACCGTCTTTAAATTTCAACATCTTGACTATGCCCAGCGAATGGAGGACATGATGTAGGTAGAGATTTTCAATATCTTTACGTGAGATGACGTTAATCTTCTGATTCCAATCGGCATACAAACTATATAGAGCAGCAAATTGTTTTTTCTGTATATCACTGAGTTCAGGAAAACAATTTACTGCAATCAATAATTGATAATTGATATCCGGTAATTCATTCATTGCTTGCATCAATGTTAGTTTCCTGTCAGCAGAGCGATTCGGTCGTCTTTGTGAAGCAGGTGACGTATTTCATCGTAAGTCAGATGAACGCGGGTCATGCCTACTACATACGCAGCTATCTCATATTCATTAAAATAATATGTGATACCTGTATCGTCGATAGCAAAGTTATCGTTGGGGTAAATCTCATCTATGCTAAAAAAACCGTGATTTTCGAGATCCTTTGCGTTTTTCGCACGATTCTCTTCCGCTATTTTGTTTACAAGTATCTGTGCCAAGTCTTCTTGGTATCCATCTATGAACAGATCTTTTTCCTTTATTTCCAATCCGGTTTTCAAATCTATCACATAGGCTCGGTAGGAATGCGCACCATGTGCGCCGCCTGTGTATCTTTCATAACTGACGGAATAACATAGCAGGTCGTTTTTATTGTACAGAACTTCGTTGGAGGAAAATTCGTAGTAGGAAAACCATGAATCGGAAGGAGACATGTCCTCATGTTCTTCATGTTCTTCGTCCTTTTTCGTTTCGATCAGGAAATCACTTTCCAGGCTTTTGTAGTCATTCAGGTATTCTTCCACATACAGCTCTACTGCGGCATTGGGGGCAAGGTTTTCGTACGGCTCGCCGAAATACGTGCGAATAAAATGCCGTTGCGTCATTGCCAATACTTCGTTATTTTCGTACTTGACGGGGAAAACGAATTTTATCTGAAGGCTACAATTCGGATTATCCGGGTTTTTCAGCAAGTGATAGATCTTTTCTACGTGAAGAGAATCTAATTGGATGCTGTTTTCAGTCGTCGTTTTAGTTTTGGAAGTACAGCCGCTAAACCCAAGAGTCATCAAAAAAAGGGCAGTTACAGGCCAATACAATTTGTGCTTCATCTTTGAAAAGTTTTAAATTATTAATGTCGCAAAGGTAATTATTCTATTGTATTATTCCCAAGTCATATTCATCCTTTTTGTCCTGGTATTCCGACTATGAGGAGCAGATGAAATATGCGTCCGGCGGATAATCCGGGCGCCGGTTGCCCTGGTGAGATAGAAATTGGGTTACAGGGTAATAGATTAATAAAAACAGAAACCCGCAACGGAAATATCCGTGCGGGAATTTATAAGAAGCGGGAACGTGCTGTAGGGGGAGATTTTACCGGAGCGTTCCCTGATGAGCTTCCTGGATCATTTTTTCGTTGGCCATGATGAGTATTTCAACCCGGCGGTTCAAGGCGCGACCTTCAGCCGTATTGTTGGTTGCTACCGGTTCATGAACGCCTTTGCCTTCATACGTTATCCGGTTGTTGTTTATACCTTGGCTCAACATATAGTCAAACACGCTCTGAGCACGCTTTTCGGATAGCGTCTGATTGTAGTCAACCCGGCCGGTATTATCGGTATGGCCGACTACTTTTATATAGGTGTCCGGATGCTCTTTCAAGCTCGTGGAGAAGCTACGGAGAGCGTTTTTAGAAGCGTCGCTTACGGTGCTCGAATTGGTGGCGAACAAGATACCCGAATCAAATGTAACCTTCAGCGCTTCGCCGTTGTTTACGCTTTCTATCGTGGCGTCGGGAATGGTTGTTTCCAACTCTTTCTTTTGTTTGTCCATCTTTTTGCCAATCAATGCGCCGGCTGTTCCTCCGACAGCGGCTCCAATAACAGCGCCTAATGCCGTATTGCCTGCAATGGCGCCTATCCCTGCGCCGATAGCTCCCCCTGCGCCTGCGCCAATACCTGTACCTTTAACGGTATTACTCGCTCCACAACCGGAGAACAGTACAACCATACACAATAGTATGACGCCCAACAATTTAAATTCTTTCATATACTTGTTTATCTAAGTGATATTAGTAAAATTATTTTTTATTCAAATAAATTAATCGATTCGCAATATTCAAGTTCGCCATCTAAGATGAGTAGAATATCTTCGGCACTGAATGAACCGACTCCGTCTTCTTTTGCATTTTTGATGATATATGTAACCAATTCATCTTCGTCTTCGTCTTCGAATGAGTCTATATCTCCCTTGGATTCATAAAATTCTTCTGCCAAATCCAACAGGTAGAGAATATCATCATCGTTAAACTTTTCTTTTAAGTCTTGAGGAAGATGGTTCTGTATGAATTTTACCGATTCTTCCTCGTCGTACTGCAGTTGTTCTTTTTTCGCCATGATTATTTTTGATTAATATGCCGCAAATATACAATTACTTTTCTATCCGGATACGTGCATCTACTGCAAATAAACCCCTATCGGTTGCTAACAGTGGATTTATATCGATTTCTTTAATTTCAGGCGAGATACGCAGCAGGGTGGAGAGGCGAACAATGATATCGGCATACTGCTGTTCGTCGATGCCTTTCTGTCCTCGCGTCCCTTTGATTATCGGATAGCCGCGCAGGGAGCGTATCATGGAGAATGTTTCGTCGTACGAGAGCGGCGCCAGCCCGTAGGATACATCTTGCAGCACTTCCACGAAAATACCGCCCAAGCCACAGAGTACAATATGTCCAAAGCGGTCTTCATACTTGGCGCCGAGGAATAGTTCCTGCCCCTTCAGCATGGGTTGTATCATGACGGCCGTGACTTCCGGCAGCCTCATCATCCGTTCGTATTCAAACATCATGTGTTCCTCGCTGCGAATATTAAGCGCTACGCCTCCAATATCGCTCTTGTGTACCGGGCCTACGACTTTTATTACCACCGGATATTTTACTTTTCTGGCAAAAGCGGCCAATTCCTTTGGGTCGGTAGTTACGAGTTCTTCAACGAGCGGAATCTGAGCGGTCTTTAATATCCTGCGTACGTCTCCGGGGGATAAATAACCGTCGGAGAGGGATTCGATCATCCGGCGGATTTCCGGTATGTTCACGCCGTACAACTGGAGATCCAAACCGGCCGGTTTAGGCGTGTTGATTACGCGTGAAAGGGCTGTGCCAAGGGTCACTTCGTCCGAAAAGTTCACGTGACCTTTCTTTATGAAACTTTTCACTTCCGGTCCGGCGGTAACAATAGACGGTAAGACGGGGAAGATGGGTTTCCTGCATTCTTCCATTTTCTTATGAAGCACCTCGTAAGTATCGTAAAGCTTTACCAACCCCGGACTTCCAAAGATAACCATCATCAGGTCTATTTCTTCAAACCACTGTTCGCAGTAGTCGATGGCTGTCGCCAGGTGCTCCGGCGTACCCGTTCCAATGATGTCGATGGGATTGCCTACGGCCGAGCCGGGATAGAGCTTCGACTTCAGTTCGTCGGCAACCGGGCCTTCTAGTTTGGGAACGTTCACACGCCCTTTCGACAAGGCGTCGGCCAGCATCACGGCAGGTCCTCCGGCATGTGTCACGATGGCGCAGTTTTTCCCTTTAATTTCTTTTAGCGTAAAAATGCAGGCTACGGTAGTCAGTTCTTCGCGGCTGAAGCAACGTACGATGCCGGCTTTACGGAACAGGGCTTCTACGGCGGAGTCGGAACTGGCGATTGCTCCCGTATGCGATGAAGCGGCGCGTTTGCCTGATTCTGTGCTTCCTGCTTTGATCGCGGCTATCCGGCATCCTTTGCGGATGAGCGAGGAGGCATGAAACAACAGTTTGTCAGGGTTTTTAATGCTTTCTACGTACAGCATTTTGATTTTCGAATCGAGTAAGGGGTCGAAGTGATGATCCATATACTCCAGGACTTCTTCTACTCCTACTTGTTTGGAATTACCGACTGTCCATACTGAAGAGAAGCGCAAACCTTTCGTCAGCGCCGATTCGATGATGAAGAGCGCCGTCCCGCCGGAGCTTGAGATAAAGTCTACGCCATCGGGGTGGAACTCCGGGATGGGCTGGGTAAACACACCGTGATAATGCATATTCATCACTCCGATGCAGTTGGGGCCTATCATTGTTGCCCCGGCTTCGTTTACGCTCTGGAGAATCCGGTCTTCCAGGAAACCGCCTTCTTTTGTTTCTTCGCCAAAGCCGGCCGAAACGACGATAAAGGCTTTCACCTTCTTTTCTTTGGCTAATATGTCAATCACTTCCGGGCATGACGGGCTTGGTATGGAGATGATAGCCAGCTCCGTTTCCGGAATATCGCGTGTGTTTTTATAGGATTTCAGTCCCTGCACTTCCGTTTCTTTGGCGTTCACCACATAGAGTTCTCCTTTATACTTGCCGTCCAGCAAGTTTCTCACAGTGCGTCCGCCTGGTTTATGTACGTTGTTGGAGCCTCCTACTACGACAATACTTTGCGGATTAATTAATTCCTGGTTTATCATATTTTGAATTTAAAAAAGAAGTGATGAGTGATGTTGATTTCGATATATTATATAGCCAGTCGCACCAGGCGTCCATGCCGGCGCCTTTGGTGGCGGATAGTTCGAATAGCTGCAACTGGGGATTTACCTTCAAGGCATTCTCGCGCAGGGTTTGTATACCGGCGCCATCCAGATAGGGCAGTAAATCTGTTTTATTGATGATACAAACGTTGGCTTCCCAGAAAATATGCGGGTATTTCAACGGCTTGTCGTCTCCTTCCGTCGTGCTGACGACTACTACTTTATACGCTTCGCCCAGGTCGAACATTGCAGGACAAATCAAGTTTCCTACATTTTCGATAAAAAGGAGCGAACCTTCCGGAGGCGCCAGGTGTTTGAGGGCATGATTTATCATTCCGGCTTCCAGGTGGCATCCTGTCCCGGTATTTACCTGAAAGACGGGAACAGAAAGTGCTGCGATGCGATTGGCGTCGTTCGAGGTTTGCTGGTCGCCTTCAATTACATACATGGCCAGGCGACCGTTCAGGCGGCGGATGGTTTCTTCCAGGAGAGACGTCTTGCCTGAACCCGGGGAACTCATCAGGTTCAGCGCCAATATCCGCTTTGCTTCAAAATAACCCCGGTTACGCTCGGCAAGGAGGTTGTTGCGGTGGAGTATATCCTGTTCTATCGACAGGACCGCCTGTTCGTTGTGATGGTGAGGATGTTCGTGCGTGTTACACATATCTGTTAATGACAATTGATTTGACCCGGAGTTCTTTTCCCCTAAGCAGCCCGACGGCATACGAACCGCATTGGGGGCAGGGACTGAAAAGCGCTTCTGTCTTGAAACATGCGCCGCAGTCGCCGCATCGTCCCTCGCCGTCTATGTCGTGACGAACGATGCGCGCTTTTTCCAGCATCGTGTACTTGACTGCGCTTTCCAGGGCAAAGGTAAGTGTTTGTATTTCGACTCCTGCCAGGCGGCCGATTTCTATTTCTACTTCTTCAATGACCGAAGCCTGCTGTTGGCGCGCTTGTTCTTCGGCAAGTTCTACGATGCTTTGCGCTATAGACAATTCGTGCATGGGGCAAATGTAGCATTATTTTACCAAACAGGAAACAGTTTGCATGGACTAATACCACCTGGCGGACCAAGTGCTACGTTACACTAAGTCATGACTTGTCCTGAAAAAACTTTACAGATTATAGATTATTTGTCCTGAAATAGCTTCACAGTTTCGCACAAAGGTGCAGTTTTTCAGTAAATCATTGTACCTTTAGTGTGTCAAATTGAAACGGAAACAGGCACTGCTGGGGTGCAACCTGTCAGGGATAGATTTGATCTGTACAAAATTGTAGTGAGGAAAGATTGTCAACCGGCAGTCCATTACCTTCGACATCATTACAACGAAAAGCCCTACAAATTCAATGATTTGTAGGGCTTGTCTTACTTTTGACGCCTTCTGTCTTAGGCTCTTAGGGTGACCTGGGAGGGGCTCGAACCCTCGACCCAATGATTAAGAGTCATTTGCTCTACCAACTGAGCTACCAAGTCGTTTCTCGTTTGCGGGTGCAAATATAGATGTTTCATTTTGTCTCTGCAAGCTTTTCTTTTCCTTTTCGTAGAAAAGAAGTATATTTGTCACATCAGATAATATTATAATGACGACTAAAGATAGGATACTTTGGGCAGACGATGAGATAGACTTGCTAAAACCACACATCCTCTTTCTTGAAGATAAAGGGTATGAAGTAGTGGCAGTGGTCAGTGGACAAGATGCACTTGACCGCTGTAAGGAACAGGTTTTCGACATTATTTTCCTTGATGAAAATATGCCGGGGTTGACCGGACTTGAAACGTTGTCGCTTATTAAGGAACTTAATCCTACCGTCCCGATAGTAATGGTCACTAAAAGTGAAGAAGAAAGTATTATGAATCAGGCTATCGGAAACAAAATAGCCGACTATCTGATTAAGCCGGTAAATCCCAATCAGCTTTTGCTTTCCATTAAAAAGAACGTTCACCAGCAATCCATCATTTCGGAAGCAACAACACAAAACTACCAACAGGAGTTTGCACGTATCGGTGTGCAAATCAATGACTCGCTGACAGCCGATGCTTGGATGGAAGTATATAAAAAACTTGTTTATTGGGAGTTGGAACTGGAAAACGGGCAAACACAAATGGCCGACCTGCTGCGAATGCAAAAGAAAGAAGCCAATAACGCTTTTGGCAAGTTTGTGAAACGAAACTACATCAAATGGATACAAACGCCTGACAACCGCCCACTCATGAGCCATGATTTGTTTAAAAAACGAATCTTCCCTCTGTTGGATAATAACGAAAAAGTCTTTTTTATCCTCATTGATAATTTCCGTCTCGACCAGTGGAGAGTGGTCAAAGAACTATTGACAGAATTGTTTACCTTCGATGAAAGCCTCTATTATTCCATCTTGCCGACAGCTACACAATACGCCCGCAACGCTATCTTTTCAGGACTGATGCCCGCACAAATTGTGCAGATTTTTCCCGATCTATGGGTGGATGAAGAAAGCGAGGAAGTAAAAAATCTCAACGAAGCTCCACTTATACAGACGCAAATAGACCGATTCCGCAAGAAATACACCTTTTCGTACACCAAAACAAACGACTCATTACACGGGGAACGGTTGTTGAATAACATAGCATCGCTTATGCAAAATCAGCTAAATGTGATTGTATTAAACTTTATAGATATGCTTTCGCATGCCCGTACGGAAATGAAAATGATACGCGAACTGGCACAAACAGAAGCTGCTTACCGCAGTTTAACCAAGTCATGGTTTCAACATTCCTTTACGCTCGATTTATTCCGTCGTATTGCAGATAAAGGGTATAAAATAATCTTAACCACCGACCATGGCACCATCCGGGTAGATGACCCCGTTAAGGTGATAGGGGATAAGAATACCAATACAAACTTGCGCTATAAAGTGGGTAAAAAACTGAATTATAATCTAAAAGATGTGTTCGAGATACGCGAGCCGGAGAAAGCCGGACTTCCGTCGCCGAACCTGAGCAGCAAATATATTTTTGCCTTGAACGAGAGCTTCTTCGCTTACCCGAACAATTACAACTATTACGTATCCTACTATAAAAGCACCTTCCAGCATGGAGGAATCTCTATGGAAGAAATGTTGATACCTTTTATTACACTAACCCCCAAATGATTATAGACAACCAAAACATGAATAAAGCCGCCCGTTACTTTATCTCAATGATGAACGGACGCAGGGTATTTGCTTTTCACGGAAATATGGGAGCAGGGAAAACAACTTTCATAAAAGCTATCTGCGAGGAATTAGGTGTTAAAGATGTTATAAACAGTCCTACCTTTGCCATCATTAACGAATACCGGATCGAAACGACCGGCAAACTCATATACCACTTTGATTTCTACCGGATCAATCATTCCGACGAAATCGAGAACCTGGGCATCTCGGATTATCTTTACAGCGAAGCTTTATGCTTTATCGAATGGCCGGAAAAAATAGAAGAATGGTTACCCGAAGACACAAGTCATGTATTTATACATGAAAACACCGACGGGTCTCGCACGCTTAAAATCTGCTGACTTATGAGAACAACCGAATACCTGGTCTTTGCCATGTTTATCCTGACAGGGATTGTTTCACTCACTGTGGCTATCTTTAATTTTGAATGGTTTTTTCAAAGCCCCAAAACAGCCACATTCGTCTGTTGGTTCGGACGAAATGGTGCGCGCATTTTTTATGGCTTGTTGGGAGGGATGCTGATTGCTGCCGGCGTCTTGTTTTCACTCTGTGGATACAGCTCGTGACAGCGTTACGGGACAGGCACATCGCCTTGGCCGGGAACGTTGCTTAATACAGGCATAAGCGCGTACCCGTCTCCCTTTATCACCCAGGCTTTATCTTTATTCCAATAAGAAACAGGAATACGGGGCACCAGGCGGCTCCAGTCGTTCCCGTTTTTAATCGTTTTTGCTTTAACCCATTTCCCGTCTTTGATATAAGCATAATTACGACCCAGTATATTTGTGAAAGGTTGCCGGACGCCTTGTATTTGCCCTGCAATACGGAAAGTTCGATTCGTGTACCCGTTCAGGTACGACAATGCCACTAAACAAACCCCTACCTGAGGGCCTTTGCCGGCTTCTTTCGATTGCTGCATCCGCCCGACGATTCCGCCTGTGATAACGGGAAAAACCGTATCCCTCCCGTTGATGTTTCCTGCAGCATAGCTATCCCGTATGATAGCCGAAACCGTGTGGCCTGTTCCTCGACCGATGGTAGCCAGCCAACCGGCCAGTCCGCCAAGAAATCCCTTATTTGCCACAATGGAGGCATAACTGTAACAATCGCGCATCATAAACGATCCCTGCGCATGCTTATGGCCTGTCTCATCGCCCAACGCCGAACCGGAAGCAAAGCCTAATATACCGCCGGTCGACGATATGGCCGTCGTATCAGAAACGTTTCCTCCCCGCACCGCACCCCGGTTGGCAGAAGAGCGTATAATAAAATCGCCACGCCCGTAAATGGTTGCAGAAGTGTCTTTTCTGAAATCGCCATAACCGTACCCATCCCCATAGCCTAATAGTCCGCCTGTATACGAAAAGGCTTGGGCGCTGGATGCATGGCCTCCGGTTATTGTTCCGCTGTTCAGGCAATTTTCAATGACAAAGAAGCCTGACCCGTTGTTTGTACCGTAACTGTCGCCCGAACTGTAACCAAAACCAAGAATCCCGCCGGTAGATGAAATAGCGTCTTTTCCTGTCGTGCTTCCGCCGGTCACATCTCCGCTATTGAGGCATAAACGCAGAACAAATGACCCGGCAGACGGCGCAGTTTCATCACAATATCCATGCCCGCGCCCTTTACCTGCAATTCCTCCGATGCATGGGAAATTAGAAGTCTGCGCCCGGACGACGCCGTCGTTGCTGCAGTTTTCTATCAGGATAAGGGCATGACCTTCGCCGTCGGAAAAGGCATAGCCTTCGCCGGCTAATCCTCCGGTATTCGCTATGTCGGTATTTGCTCCGACAACCTCCGTATTCTTGACATGGCAATTACGGATAACAATCGAATCCTGCCCTCCGGATACGCTGCATAGCAAATAGCCGGCCAAACCGCCGGTACGTGCAACAGCCTCCCGGCCTCCACCGATAACAACGCCCCCGTCGATCGTCAGGTTTTCTATTTTAGCCCCGTTGCCCAAATGTCCGAAAAGTCCGGCGGCTGCATACACATTATCTACTTCCAGACTTCCGATGTACAGGTTACGGATGTTTTTCCCGTTGCCGTCGAACACGCCCCTGAAGGGCTGGTGTCCTTCGCTTCCTATAGGTATCCAGAAATGCTTTCCCAAATCAATATCTTCTGTAAGCATAAAGTATTCCCCCTGGAAACTTTTCCCCGGCCATATATTTATCTGTTCGGCAAGGTGCGTTAATGCCGTTACCGATGAGATCAGGTAAGGGTCGCTTTTCGTCCCTGATCCCTGAAAAGTATACCCTCCTTCATCGTTATACCAGTCGCCTCGCTGCCCGTGCAATGGAACGGTAAACAGTAGGATGACAGGAATAACAGCTAAAAATATCCGCATAAAAGTTATTATTTTAGAATCCAAAAGTAAGCAATTCTATCGAGTCCGAGAGTCTACCGCACGTATTTTTGCCGTCGCCCCTCTGGGAGTTTACCCGTCCGGAAGCGAAGAAGCGTCTCATTTTGCCAGGGAGGAACAGAAGGCTCGTTCCCCGGAACGGAAAGCTTGTTCCCCGGGACGAAAGGCTTGTTCCCCGGAACGGAAGGCTTGTTCCCCGGGACGGAAGGCTTGTTCCCCGGAACGAAAGGCTTGTTCCCCGGAACGGAAGGCTCGTTCCCCGGAACGGAAGGCTCGTTCCCCGGAACGGAAGGCTTGTTCCCAACGCTAATGGGATTGTTCCCAATGCCGATGGGATTGTTCCCAATGCCAATGGGAACTACAAAAAAAGGGCAGGGTGGTTACGTTTCCTGTCGATGAAAATATTATTTTTACCGCCATAAAAAATGATAGAAAAAGATGAATCTCTTCAGAAAATTTCCGCAGACTTTTTGGACAGGCAATGCGCTTGAATTGTTTGAGCGGTGGGCTTGGTATGGTTTTTTTATGTTGTTTGCCAATTACCTGACCGGTTCGTCCGATTTGGGAGGGTTAGAGTTTTCTCAAAGTCAGAAAGGCTTGCTGATGGGGGTTGGGACGGGCATTCTTTATTTCCTTCCGGTATTAACGGGCGTTGTTGCAGACCGTTACGGATACAAACGGGTGTTGTTCCTTTCTTTTATCATCTATGCTTCCGCTTTTCTGTTGTTGCCGTTATTCTCGTCTTTTACGGGTGTATTCCTGATGTATTTGTATTTGGCGGTTGGAGCGGCGCTGTTTAAGCCTGTTATACAGGCAACCGTGGCGAAGACGACTACTGCCCGGACGTCTTCCATCGGCTTCGGTATCTTTTATATGGTTGTGAATGTGGGCGCTTTTTTGGGTCCGATGGTTACGTTGCTGTTCAAATCGTCTTTCCATCTTATTTTTTATATCTCGGCAGGGATTATTTTTTTGAACCTGCTCTTACTGCCTTTTTATAAAGAACCCGGACGGAATGAAAGCAAAAGGCAGGAAGGTTCTCTCTTGCATGCTTTCGGCGAAATTTTCTTTACGATGTGCTCTATCCTGAAAGATGCGAAGTTCCTGGTATTTTTGCTGATAGTGGCCGGTTTCTGGGCGATGTACTACCAATTGTTTTTCACCCTGCCGGTGTTTATTACGCAATGGGTGGATACGGGTGTGCTTTATGATTTTTTTCAGCGCCATATTCCTTTTTTCACTACCCATTACAGTCCGGCGCCTGGTGTGATGGAAGCGGAGTTTGTAACGAATATGGATTCGTTTTATATCATCCTTTTCCAGGTTTTGGTGTCTGGTCTGATTATGAAGATGCGTCCTCTCCGTTCGATAATGGGCGGTTTCCTGGTTTGTTCTGTCGGGATGGCGCTTACTTTTATTTCCCAACACGTGATATTTACGTTGGTTGCTCTTTTAATCTTCGCTTTGGGAGAGATGACCTGTTCGCCGAAAATATCAGAATACATTGGTCGCATAGCCCCGCCCGACAAAAAAGCGCTGTATATGGGTTACTCGTTTGTTCCGGTATTTATCGGCAATTTGCTGGCGGGCGTTGTCTCCGGGAATGTATACCAGGGCATGTCGGACAAGGTCGTTATCACTCAAGATTTCGCCCTCTCCCAGGGCTTGTCCATGCCCGGCGGACTGAGCGCCAACGCTTATTTTGAAGAAGTAGCGCGGCAGGTAAACCTTAGCCCGCAGGGACTGACTCAATTGCTATGGGATACGTACGACCCTTCCCGTATATGGATCGTGTTGCTGGCGATCGGGATCGTTGCCGCCGGCTGTTTGTTTGTTTACGACAGCGTTATTTTGGGAAAG
>JAIRKZ010000080.1 GCA_031259845.1 Tannerellaceae bacterium
TACAAGAGGTATAATCTGAAAAGAGGTTTTAAAAATTATCTGATTAACGATGAAGGAGTTATTATTGCTACAGATATTACTCCCGATGAGTTGATAAACGTATTGAAAACAATTTAATCAGTTAGATTTATCAGGAAAAAGCCTGTTCTTACTTTAGGAACAGGCTTTTTTATGGAGTATAAGTTATACGGTTATCGCAATGCTTCTACTTCCTCTGTACGGACAGGTATTTTTTTACCTAACAGACGGGCTCCGTTTTCAGTAATAAGATAATCTTCTTCATTGCGTATGCCGCTGAAATCTTTATAGGTAATTACCTTTTCATAATTGATAAATTCGGTAAACTTACGTTCTCCTCTCCAAAGATCAATCAGTTCGGGGATGAAATAGATACCTGGTTCTATGGTCAAAACAAAACCCGGCTCTAATTTCCGTCCTAACCGGAGCGATTTTCGCCCAAATTGAGTACTCTTGGGACGTCCGTCATAACCAACATATACTTCGCCAAGGTTTTCCATGTCGTGTACATCCAATCCCATCATGTGTCCGAGTCCGCATGGCATAAACAGGGCGGCGGCGCCGGCTTTGACAGCTTCCTCCGGATCGCCTTTAACGAATCCTGACTCTTTCAAACCTTCCATGATTACTTTGAGGGAAAGGTTGTATACATCTTCAAACAAGATACCGGGGCGGAGAGCTGCTACTGCCGCTTCATGCGCCGCTACGGAAATATCATAGATTTCTTTCTGCCGTGCGGTGAATGTAGAATCCGCCGGAATTGTAGACGACATATCGCCGGCATATCCCATTTCCGTTTCGGCTCCCGCATCAAGCAACAACATATCGCCGCTCTTAATCCAGTTACCATGATAATGGTTATGAAGCGTTTGTCCGTTTATGGTAGCAATAATAGGGAAGGAGAGTTGATAGTCGTTTGCATAAGCTACTTCGGCAACTGCTGCGGCTACTTCACTCTCGCGTATACCGGGACGAACCATACGCATAGCCGCCAGGTGCATATCGGCTGTTACAATACATGCTTTCTCTATCTCTGTTATTTCTTCGGCCGTTTTGTAATTACGTTGGTTAACAACACCTAAGATAAATGGCAGGGAAGGCTTTTCCGTACCTGGACAGATACCCAGCCAGGCAAGGAGTTTTACCTGATGTTCTGCCCGGTAAACCGGAAGATAATGGATAGCTTGTTTTTTTTGTTGAGCGCCTTTCAGGTATTCTTCCATTTCTTTCGACGGGCGGATATCGGTAATGCCTATACTTTCGCCCTTTTCTTTTAAGGTAGGCTGTGTACCCATCCATACAATGGCATCGATCGTAAGCTCATCGCCAAAAATAATTTCCCTGTCATTGTCAATATCAATAATCGCATTTAGTCCGGCATAGGATAAACCGAAAAAATACAAAAAAGTAGAATCCTGGCGAAAATGATATGCATTATCTGCATAATTTATTCCCGACTCGTCGTTTCCTAAAAATAATAACAAACCCGAACCAACTGTTTGTTTCAATTTCGCCCTGCGGGCCGCGTACGTTTCTTTACTGAACATAATAATACCATTTTGTTTTATGCAATCAAAGATAATGAATCAAAAGATAGTTTGGCCTAATCTGCCTAACATTTTGCACTAAAAATCTTTCGTAGTATGCAGAAAAGCCTTACATTAGCGTACTTTTTCGGAGCAAGGAGATTGAGAATAATAAATAAAAATCTAAATGGTTGATCAAGACAGGATTATAAAGATTAACATTGAGGAAGAAATGAAGTCTGCATACATTGATTATTCAATGTCTGTTATTGTATCTCGCGCTCTTCCTGATGTTAGGGATGGTTTTAAACCGGTTCACCGCCGTGTACTTTTCGGAATGAATGAACTTGGAAATACCTCCGATAAGCCTTATAAAAAATCTGCAAGAATTGTTGGTGAAGTTTTAGGTAAATATCACCCTCATGGTGATTCTTCTGTGTATTATGCAATGGTGCGTATGGCTCAGAAATGGTCGTTGCGTTACCCTTTGGTAGACGGACAAGGTAACTTCGGTTCCGTAGACGGCGACAGTCCTGCGGCTATGCGTTATACCGAAGCCCGTTTGAGCAAACTGGCCGAAGAAATGCTTCGGGATATTGATAAGGATACTGTAGATTTTCAGTTTAATTTTGACGATACGCTGAAAGAGCCTACCGTATTACCTACCCGTATACCGCAATTGCTGGTTAACGGGGCTTCCGGTATCGCTGTGGGTATGGCTACGAATATGGCTCCCCACAATATGGGTGAGGTATTGGATGGCTGTATCGCTTATGTAGACTCCCGTGGCGAAATAGATGTGGAAGGCCTTATGCAGTATGTAAAGGCTCCTGATTTTCCCACAGGCGCTACGATTTATGGTTATGCAGGGGTTAAGGATGCTTTTGAAACGGGCAGGGGGCGTATCGTGCTTCGTGGAAAAGCAGAAATTGAAGTGGAGAATAATCACGAAAAGATTGTTGTCACAGAGATTCCTTACTTAGTTAATAAAGCGGAACTTATTAAATATATTGCCGACCTGGTAAATGACAAGCGCATAGAAGGTATATCTAATGTAAATGATGAATCCGACCGTATGGGTATGCGCATCGTAGTGGATGTTAAAAGAGATGCAAACTCCAGTGTCGTATTAAATAAATTATATAAGATGACCGCCTTACAGTCATCTTTCAGCGTCAATAATATTGCATTGGTAAACGGGCGGCCGCAACAGTTGAATTTATTCCAATTGATCAAACTTTTTGTTGAGCATCGCCGGGAAGTTGTTATACGCCGGACAAAGTTCGAACTAAAGAAAGCGGAAGAACGGGCGCATATATTGGAAGGATTGATTATTGCATCCGATAATATTGATGAAGTAATTGCCATCATCCGGTCGTCTAAAAGCCCGCAGGAAGCAATTACCCGATTAATGGAGCGTTTTGAATTGTCTGATATGCAAGCCCGCGCTATTGTAGAAATGCGTTTACGCCAGTTAACAGGGCTGGAACAGGATAAGCTTCGCGCCGAATATGAAGAGATAGCCAAACTCATCGCCCGCTTAAAAGAAATCCTGGAGAATGAAGACGCCCTGATGAATCTCATAAAAGAAGAGCTTCAGGAAATAAAAGATAAATTTGGAGACGGACGTAAAACGGATATTGTTTACGCTGCAGACGAAATGAACCCGGAAGATTTCTATGCCGACGACGAGATGATTATCACCATCTCACATCTGGGCTACATCAAACGGACGCCATTAAGCAAATTCCGTGCACAGGGTAGGGGCGGAGTAGGAGCGAAGGGGTCTGAAACGCGGGATGAAGACTTCGTAGAGTACATCTATCCGGCGTCCATGCATGCCACCTTGTTGATATTTACGGCTAAAGGTAAATGTTACTGGCTTAAAGTATATGATATACCCGAAGGAGCTAAGAACACCAAAGGAAGGGCTATTCAGAACCTGCTGAATATAGAACCCGACGATAAAGTAAATGCGTTTATCCGTGTAAAGAGGTTAAAAACAGATATGGAGTTCATTAATTCACATTATCTGTTATTCTGTACACGCAGGGGGCTTATAAAGAAAACGCTATTGAAAGCTTTCTCTCATCCGCGACAAAACGGCGTAAATGCCATCACCCTGCGTGAAGGCGACGGGCTGATTGACGTTCGAATGACGAATGGCGCGAATGAAGTAATCGTTGCCAACCGTAACGGCCGCGCTATCCGCTTTCATGAAAGTACCGTCCGCGTTATGGGACGGTCTGCCGCCGGCGTGCGCGGCATCACGTTAGACAACGATCCGAAAGACGAAGTAGTTAGCATGATTTGTATAAAAGACAAAGAAACGGAAACAATCCTTGTTGTCTCCGAACAAGGATACGGCAAGCGTTCGGATATAGATGATTACCGTAAGACGAACAGGGGTGGGAAAGGTGTGAAAACCATAAATATCACCGAAAAAACCGGTAAGCTGGTATCTCTGAAAAGCGTAACTGAGCAGAATGATATCATGATCATTAATAAGTCAGGCATTACGATTCGTATGAAAGTTGCCGACCTGAATGTGATTGGGCGCGCCACACAAGGCGTTAAGCTGATTAATCTGGAAAAGCGCCACGACGAAATAGCTTCTGTATGTAAAGTAATGTCTGAGGAAGACGAAATAAATATAGAAGAAAAAGCAGAAAACGAAGCCATTGAAAACCGGACAGTCAACGCAAACCTGAAAGAAATAGATGACGATTTTGATGTATTGGAAGGTGAAGATGATCTGCCGGGTGATGATGATACGGACGATTTAGCGGACAACGATACGGAGGATACGGCAGAAGAATAATTTAAACAATTAGAAATATTAATATCAAATGACAATTAAAATGAAACGAGTATTATTTGTTGTAGCGTTATGTGTAGCAGCTTCTACTTCTTTCGCTCAAAAAAAGGCAGTAAGCGAAGCGCAAAGCATTGCCAAAGGCAGCAGCGCCAATTATGACGAAGCTCGCGAGCTTATTAAAGGCGCGTTGGATAATGACGAGACGAAAAGCGATGCTAAAACCTGGTATGTGGCCGGTTTTATAGAAGACCAGCAATTTAGCGCCGAAAGGATGAAACAGGTGCTGGGACAACAGCCGAATGACCCTGTTATGTACGGAGCCTTGATAAAGATTCTTCCTTATTTCGAAAAAGCATACGACTTGGATCAGTTACCTGATGCAAAGGGAAAGGTAAAGCCGAAATATACCAAAGATATTAAAGGAATATTGAGCGCCAACCATGTATATTACATCAATGGTGGAGCCTATTACTTTGATGAAAGGGATTACCAGTCGGCTTATAACTTCTTTGAACAATATCTTGCCATATCCGATTTGCCGATGTTTAAAGGAGAACCGGTAGCTGCCAGGGATTCCAACTTTATGATGGTGCAGTTCTATGCTGCCGTTGCCGCCACTCAATTAAACAATTCCGATTTGGCGATAAAGGCATTAGAGCGCGCCAAAGATACGGATTACAGAGGAAATGAAGTGTATCAATACCTTGCTTATGAGTACGAGCAACTGAAAGACAGCGTTAAGCTGGAACAGGTATTAATAGAAGGCCTGCAGAAATTTCCTGATGAAAAATATTATTTGCTGAGCCTCATCAACAATTATATCTATTCAAACAGAAATGAAGAAGCTATCCAATACCTGAATACGGCCATTGCAAATGAATCAGGCAATGCGCAGCTTTATGATGTATTGGGAAGAGTATATGAATCAGGATTGAAAGATTTCGAAAAAGCAGAACAAAGTTTTGCCAAAGCGCTTGAAGTTGATCCGAATTACACGGATGCACTGTCTAATTTAGGGCGTGTTTACTATAACCAGGGCGTAAATAAGCTGGGTGAAGCTAATATGATTAGCGACGCTAAACTTTATCAGGAAGAATCAGGAAAAGCAAAGGAACTGTTCAGGAAAGCGATGCCTTATTTCCAGAAAGTTCGCGAAGTAAATACTGAAGACAGAGACGCCATGGTAGCCTTGAGAAGCATCTATTATAACCTGAATATGAATGCAGAGTTCGATGCGATTGAAGCTGAAATGAACAAATAAAATCCGTATAAAAGAATAAAGGAAAAGGGCTGTTGACTTCTTCAACGGCCTTTTTTGATCAACAGAGCAGTAACGCCATTAGCAGAAGCGTATAAAAAAACACATTTCCTGCCGTTTGCCCGAGGGTTTTATTCAAAGCCCTTCCTTCCAGGCGGGAGAGTTCTTGCCACGTAGACAGGAAAAAGACAAAAAAGACAGCAAACAGTAACTCAATCCACCAGGCGGCCTGCATGAGCAAAGGCAATGTAATAAGCAGGGCAATCAGGCCGTTCAGCAAATAGAATACCTTTCCGAAAGTACGCCCGAACAAGACGATTGTCGTCCGTTTGCCCGCTTTCTTATCCTGCTCATAGTCGCGGTAATTGTTCACTACTAAAATATTAATAGATAAAAACCCTACGGCGAAGGATAATAAAAAGGAAAGGAGGCTGAATGATAAAGCCTGCACATAGTAAGTAAAACAAACGGGTATCACGCCATAAAACAATAACACGCATACATCTCCCCACCCATTATAGGCCAACGGATAAGGGCCGGCGGAATAGGCAAGGACACAAACGGCAATCCCAGCTCCCACAATAAGAAGATGCCAGCCGCCATAATAAAGCAAACCCAAACCGCACAGGCAGGCAAGCCCTAAGGCAACAAACGTTCCGCCCAGCATGCTTCGCGGGGCAATCCAGCCGGAAGCAACCGCCCGCTCGGGACCTAAGCGTTCTTCATTATCGGCTCCCTTCTTAAAATCGAAATAATCATTGGCAAAATTACTGGCGATTTGTGCAAGTAAAGCTACTAAAAGGCAGAGAACGGCAGGCGTTGCTTTAAATACGCCGTCGCGATACGCCAAAGCGCACCCTGTGAATACCGGGCTTACAGACGCCGTTAAGGTGCGGGGGCGCGCAGCCTCAAGCCAGGAACGAACCGGCGATTTCTTTTTATCCATTATTTTATATATTTTCTGCAAAAATAGAAACAAATAAGCCAATTGTTTGCTTTTTGTAAAAGAAATCATACTACATTTAGGGCATGAAAAATATGCTGATTATAACAGGCCTCTTTATTGCTTTCCTGTTCTTCCACACGCTTGACGAAGAATGGGCAAACGATAGCGCGGCGCTAAATAAACGCGAAGCCGTAGTACTTGAAAAGAATGCGGCAAAAGATATGCAGCACCGCTTTGAGATAATCAGCAACGACCTGCGGAACAGTAATTTCCGGACTCCCCGGAGGAGTGTTCAAAACACAAACATTTCACCTGATAATAATAGAGTAATTCAAAACCTCATACGTATCCTGCAAGGCTTTCAATTGAAAGGGAGGGAACAGCTCCGCAAAGTGTCCGAATACGTAGCCGAATGTCAAACCCTTAATCTGGCCTCTCTTCTTTCCCGCAGGGGATATCATGTGTATGCCTTGCGGAAGATCATTATTTGATTTTTAGTTATGATTATACAATGGCGTAGAACGGGAACCTGTTTTTCCGTTCCGGGGCGTATTGCGCCTGCCCCACGTATCTAACTTATATAAATCATATTAAAATCAAATCATCATGGCAACGAAAAAGTCAAAGAAAAACATATACTTCTTTATACTCCTTACGGTTTTAGGCTGCGTTTTGGCATGCAGTTCCATTGTAACGAACGAGTATTTGAAACTGGTAGTCGTAATGGCTTCACTTTGTATCGGATTATTCGGATTTATGAAATCGTTAAGCAATCCGGAATCCAAAGAAAAATAATTTTAAGGTAAGACTTATTCAAACAAATTTCAGTATGCGTATCAATAAAAATTCAGTAGACGCAGTAATGATGCTGTCGTTTATCTCATTGGTATTGGTTGGAACGAGCGATTTTGAGCGCGAATCGCAAAAGACGCTCGTTATGGGGATTTTGGGGGGCGTCAGTGTATTGATGGTCATTCTCCGCGCGATTGACGGACGCCGGCGTCAGGAGGAAACGCACGATGAGGAGTGACGGCAGCCTTTCCACCAATACGGCGCACAGCTTACGCGGAACGCGCCGCGTATGCCGTGCGCTGTAAAGCGCCTCACTGCTTTACCTTACATCGTATTTGACAAAGAAATAGAAACAGGCGCCAAACAGGATGGTTATCATAACCACCATGGCCATTAGATAACCGCTGATGAACAGGAAGCGTTGCGTAAACGGGGCCACCTGTTCCCGGTACTGTGGAATCTGGTCGGCAACTACCGGCTTCTTACTGGTGGAATTATTTCGGGATACACGCGGAGGAGGAACAGGGGCGTTGTGCGGTGTCCTCCCGTCATTTCACGAAACCCGTCGTCACCGCCGTTATTATTATAAAAGCTGACGCTCTTCATTCCCATTTCATCCATGCTGCGCTTCCATATAGCGATATATTCCTTTTCAAACTCTTTATCGTAGTCGTACATTACGCTTTGTACATTGTCGAACAAAGGCGTCTTTACGATGCTTTGCGACAGGTAGACGGACAGGTTGGGCATCAGGAAGAG
>JAIRKZ010000137.1 GCA_031259845.1 Tannerellaceae bacterium
GCGTGCCCGCCGGTAAGACGCTCAACCCCCTCGACGGGGCAGACCCCTGCGAGGCCTGGGTAGAGAAAGACGGCCAAACGCTGGCCTTCATCCTCGGCCTGGTATACAGCGGCATGTGGGGCCTCGACTGACAGGCGGGGCCGCCCGGCGAAGCCGGAAAGTAACCTTTCCTTTCAGGTTAAATTAATTGAACTGACGCAGGATTTCCCGGACTTCCTCCCCGGAGAGTCCGGTAATCGCCTGTATCTGCTCTACGGAGAAACCGTTACGCCTGCAATTGACTGCGATTTTGCTTCTCTCTTCCTTCCGGCCCTCCTCCCGGCCTATGGCTTTGCCTTCCTCCACGCCATCGGCTTTACTTCCGCTGGCCAGGGCGTGTTCTACGCGGATGATGTCCCAGTATTTCTCGTAGGCGTTGAGCTGGGCTTCGGTGTAGGCGCCTTCCTCGCACAGGTCGAGCGCGCGGCTGATTTCGGGGTCGTCTTTCAGGTCATCGGGGGCTTCGCGCTTTTTCACTTCCTTGAGGAAGCGCAGCCACAAGACGGCCATACGGCGATCCGTCCACGTTCCGGCGCGGAACTTGGGCAGCTCTATCATCACGAACTCCAGGCCCCTGATTACTTCGTCCGTGTTCAGGTAGTTCACGATGCGGTAGTGATGATAAAATTCGTCCGTCTTGCGGTCGAATATGCTGTTGAGGATGGCCAGGGCGTACACCGGCTGAAGATCGCCGAATTGCTCGCTTCTGTCTAACTGGTTGACGTAGGCCCGCGAGGCGTTGAACACCATGCGGCTGTTGAAGGAGCTGTTCCACAGCATTTGCATCTCTACGATAAACTGCCGGCCCCTGTTGTCGCGGCAGCGCACGTCTACGATGGCGTATTTCTGGAGGGGATTGGCCGGAACCTGCTCTATGGGGAGGTATTCCAGGCTTTCGATGAGCTGCCCCGCTTCGAGAGGCATCAGGGCGTTGAGGAAACTCATCAGCAAGTCGGGATGTTCGCCGAAGATGCGTTTGAACGTAAGGTCGTTTTTCGGATCAAGGTAATGTGCCATAACGAGTGTCTTTATAAATTTATCTACGCCAAAGATAAGGTAAAAAAGTAACAGTTAACCATTAAACGCGGAGGTATTTTCGCTTATTTTAACTGCCCGGCGATTCCGTTTTTATTGCGCAGGTATTCGTATATAGCCAGTTGGGAGCGGGTTTTTACCGGGTTTGTGTCGCTTTTAAATACGTTATTCAGGTTTTCGTCTATGTAGCAGGCTTTCACGTTGTCTTTCAATTGTATTTCGAGAATATCGATGATTTCCTGTTTGATTCCGGGCACAAGGACAGGGAATGCCGTTTCTATGCGGCGGCTCAGGTTACGGCGCATCCAGTCGGCAGAGGTAAGGTAGAGGTTTTCCTGGCCGTTATTATAGAAATACCAGATACGGGCGTGTTCGAGGAACATGTCTACAATGCGGGTGATACGTATGTTTTTACTGAAGGGCTGGCCGGGTATAAGGCAGCAGATTCCACGGACAATCAACTCAATTTCCACCCCGTTTTCACTTGCGCGATACAGTTCGTCTATCATGTTCCTGTCGTGCAGTCCATTCATTTTTAAGACAATCCTTCCTCTTTTTCCTTCCTGTACATGACTTATTTCCTGTTGAACCATCCGTTTTAATTCCGGCGCCATATTGAAAGGCGCCACCAATAAATGGCGGAAGGCGGGGGCAAACAGTTTTCCTTCCAGCAGGGCAAACACTTTGCTTATGTCGGTTATTATCTCGGCATTAGAGGTAAGCAAAGCCATGTCTGAATAGATTTTGGCTGTTTTTTCATTGAAGTTGCCCGTGCTGAGGTAAGCAAAGTTTCTCCTTTTGCTGCCGTCTTCGGAATCCTGGCGCAGGATGATTGCCACCTTCGCATGTACTTTCAGTCCCGGTATACTGTAAATAATCTGTATGCCGGCCTGTTTCATCCGTTCGGCCGTACTCATATTGTTTTCTTCGTCAAACCGGGCTTTCAGTTCTACAAATACCGTTACCTTCTTGCCATTCCGGGCGGCGCTTAGCAGGGTGTTAATGACAGCCGAATTTTCGGCCACCCGGTATTGGGTTATTTTTATTTCGGTCACTTTCGGGTCGAAGGCAGCCTCCATCAGGAAACGTATCAGGTAATCGAACGATTCGTAAGGGAAGTGCAGCAATACGTCTCTCTTCTTGATGGTCTTGAACATAGACCCCATTTCTTCCAGGAAGGGGACGCGCATAGGCGAAGGTATCTTTTGCTCCAGGGCTTTTCCTTTCGGATTGGGGAGCCTGGCCAAATCCTGCAAATTATGATAACGCCCGCCTACCACCAGGTCTTCCTGGCGGATATTGAATGCTTCGCAAATAAACGACAGAAAGCCGGCGGGCATTTGCCGGTCGTACATAAAACGGCTCAAATCGCCAATCTTCCGTTTCTTTACTTTCTTGCGGATGTTTTCAACGATATTTTCCCCTTTCTCATTTTCCAGATAGATATCGGCGTCTCTCGATATTTTAATGCCGTAGCAACTGTCTATTATATATCCGGGGAAAATGGCCGGCAGGTTTGCGCGGATGATATCGTCAATAAACATAATATAATTCATGCCATCCTGACAGGGTAATTCAATAAATCGCGGCGTTTTGGAAAAAGGGATTTTCATCAGCGCGTATGAATAGCCTGAGGTATATCCTGGCTCGCCGTCGTGCTTGCTTTTGCGCGTCATCCGGACGATGAGGTACAAGCGGCGGTCGCGAATAAACGTATGTATATCATCCTTCTGTATCATTACCGGCGACAGGAATGGAAACACCTCTTCATTGAAGAAATTCCGCACAAATTCTTCATGGAAAGGAAAGGGTTTGCTATCCTGATACAGGTAGATACCCTGCCTGTTCAGTTCGGGTAATATCTTTCCGGAAAAAATACGGTAATATTCCTGTTGCTGCCGGTTTACTTCACAGGTAATTTTAGCCAGCGTTTCTTCGGCATCGTTATCATTCTCGCTATCTTCCGTAAATTTTTTCTTTATAATAATCCCCCGGTGTTCTGCCACGCGGATTTCGTAGAACTCTTCCAGGTTAGAGGAATAAATAGACAGGAATTTTATCCGCTCATAGATGGGAAGACTATCATTCTCGGCTTCCAGTAATACGCGGTAGTTGAAAGACAGCCAACTGATATCGCGTTCAAAGTATCTGTATAAATCCTTGCTCATATTGTTTATGGTTGGGTAAATATAGATACTTTTACACAAAAAAAGAAATCTTATGGTAAAAGTTGGGCTTCTTTCCGATACGCATGGTTATTGGGATGAAAAATACAGGAAATATTTTGATGTATGCGATGAGATTTGGCACGCAGGCGACATCGGCTCGGAGCTGCTGGCCTGCCAACTGGCGGCTATAAAACCGCTGCGCGCCGTCTATGGCAATATCGACGGGCAATCCCTCCGCTCCCAATACCCCCGGACCGCCCATTTTACAATAGAAGGCCTGACTGTGCTGATGACGCACATAGGCGGTTATCCGGGAAGATACGACCCTTCCGTCCGGAAAGAATTATACAGCGCACGCCCCGGCCTGTTTATTGCCGGCCATTCGCATATACTGAAAGTGATGTTCGATAAACGCCTGAATTGTTTATACATAAATCCCGGGGCGGCCGGGATAAGCGGCTTCCATAAGGTACGTACCTTACTGCGTTTTGCTATCGGGGAAGGAAAGATAACAGACCTTGAAGTAATCGAATTAGGGTAATGACCCGGCCAGTAAAACCGTACTTCGCAGATAGGGGAATTCCTTTTCAAAGTGTTCACAGAAAATCCCCATTCCCATATTATCTTCTATTTGCCGGGGCGTCCACCATTTGCCTCCGGCAAAATGGTTCAACTGTTCTTCCTTACGGATGCAAATTGCGTAGAGGTGCACGAGATGTTTGGCCGAATCATTCTCGAAGGTATAACGTATCATAAACTGCGGTTTTACAGACTCGTCATTATGTAATGCGCCAAGCGTTTCGCACAAAGCCTCTTCAATGCCCTGGTGATACTTTACGTATCTGTGAAGCGGATAATCCAGTAATCCGGGAGACACATATTCATCCTTATCCCTGTTACCGAGGTATAGCATGCCGTTATATATTACCGCGATACGGATAATGGGATGATAATATTTCTTGCCGGATAAACGGCTTATGGAATGAGCCATACGGCCTACGATATGTCCTTTTTCATTAAGTACGGGCAGCCATACTTCCTTTCGTAAACCGTTATGCATCATTTGCGTACGGATTTGCCCGTATAGAATGATAAAGACGCCTGTTATTGCGGGCAAAGGGCGGTATAAAAAGTGTTCTACGCCTGTGCTGCGTACCGGTTCCGGGAAATGGATATACATTAAGAGGATAAACAGGTGCAACGTATATACGTTTTGAGTAATCTGGGCAATAAAATAAGCTTCACTTACCGCGGTATGCAGCAAGGTGCGCTTATGTGCAGACGATTTTGAGCGTCTTATGCCAGCCAGTAAGCTACGCCTGAAAAATCCGAAGAAAGCGAGTACTACTACCAGCAATATCTCAGCAATTAAGGTTGAAAAGTTGTACAATACAGGCTGTAAGTTGAGGAAAAGAAAAATAGAATATAAAAGGTGCGTAACAATGACGGGTATCAAAAAGAACTGATAGATATTCTCTTTTTTTAAAAGAGGTGAAAAGACAGAACCCAGCAAACAAAGCGATATGCCAACGATAAAAGCCACGATATACGAAACATAATTGTCAAATACCATAGCGAATAATAAGGGGGTCAGCCCGATTGCCTGATTATTGAATATCCTCTTAAAATAATACATCATTCTTTTTCGTCTTTCTTCTTTTTCGTCTTTCTTCTTTTTCGTCTTTCTTCTTTTTACTTATGCGCGGCGCTTTATAATAAAACAATGAATGTATTTAATAGTTTCATTATTACATATATTTTTCCGCATGATAAGACGAACGTACCAGCGGAGCGCTTTCTACATGCCTGAATCCTTTACGGATAGCTGTATTTTTATACCTGTCAAACTGTTCGGGGGAGATATATGCCGAAACGGGAATGTTCTTCCCGGACGGTTGCAAATACTGGCCGATTGTCAGGATAGAGGTTCCTGCAGTTCGTACGTCGTCCATCAGCTCTTCTACCTCTTCTGCGGTTTCTCCCAGTCCGGCCATGATTCCTGTTTTGGCCGTTATTCCTCTTTGTGCAATATATTGAAGAACATACAGGCTTGTATCATACCGGGCGGCGCTGCGAATGGCAGGCGTTAAACGCCTGATGGTTTCCATATTGTGAGAGATAATATCGGGCGATTCGTTGATTACGATATCCACCAGTTCTGCTCTCCCCTGAAAATCGGGGATTAATACTTCGAGGGTTGTTTCCGGGTTTGTTTCTTTTATCATCCGTATGGTATCCGCCCAATGCCGGGCGCCCAGGTCGGGGAGGTCGTCCCGGTCTACCGATGTGATAACCGCATGCTTCAAGCCCATCAAGCGGATACTTTCGGCTACCCGGGCGGGTTCTTCCGGGTTTAAAGGCAAGGGTTTTCCCGTCAGGGTATTGCAAAATTTGCACGAACGGGTACATATATTGCCGCCTATCATAAAGGTAGCCGTGCCTTTGCTCCAGCATTCGCCCCTGTTCGGGCATTTGCCGCTGGTACATATCGTATGCAGGCAATGCGATTCTACAATACGCTTTGTTTGCGCAAAACGCCCGTTGCCGCCCAACCGTATTTTTAGCCAATCCGGTTTTCTAACCCGTTCCGCCATTTACAGGTTGTCGAATAAAAAGTTAGACATCCGGGTATATAAGTGGTAACGGGTATTGCCGCCCGAAATGCCGTGATTACGGTCTTTATAAAGCTGCATTTCAAATTGTTTGTTTGCCTGCACCAGCGCTTCGGCATACTCCATCGTTTGCGCAAAATGCACATTGTCGTCTGCTGTTCCGTGAACTAACAGAAGCTTGCCTTGCAGGTTCTTTGCCAAACGGACAGGAGACGTTGCGGCATAGCCTTCAAAATTTTCTTTGGGCGTGCGCATGAAGCGTTCGGTATAGACGGTATCATAATATTTCCAATCCGTCGGAGGAGCTACGGCTATCCCGGCTTTGAACGCTCCGTCGCCGGTACTCATGGCCATTAATGCAGTGTATCCCCCAAAGCTCCATCCCCAGATAGCGATGCGGTCTTTGTCTATATAAGGCAGTTTTCCCAATTCCCGCGCCGCTTCCGCCTGGTCTTTAGCTTCGGCTACGCCCATCTTCAAATAAGTACATTTGCGAAACGCTTCGCCTCTTGCCCCGGTTCCACGCCCGTCTACGCAGGCAACGATTATTCCTTCCGACGCCAGGTAATGCTCCCAGTCGAAGCCATAACCGTCTACTGCCTGCTGCGAGTTGGGGCCGCTGTATTGTACCATCAGCACAGGGTATTTCCTGCCGGGGTCAAAGTTTACCGGTTTTACCATCCAGGCATTCAGTTCATAGTCCGAAGCCGTATGGATTTTAATAAACTCTTTCGGCGACCAGGCATATCCGGCCAATTGTTCTTTTAAGCGGGCGTTGTCTTGCAATACCCTTACCGTCTTGCCTGTTTTTGTTTCGTTAACCGTGATGGTAACAGGGGTATTCGCATTGGAATAGCTGTTTACATAATAGGTGAAATTATCGTTGAATACGGCGCTGTTGGTTCCTTCGGCCGTAGACAGTTTCGTTTTCTTCCCTTTCGCATCTATCGCGTAGACTGCACGGCGGAGAGGGCTTTCTTCCGCCGATTCATAGTATACGGTTTGCGTGGCTTCATGGTATCCGTTTAGTTTGGTTACATCCCAGTTGCCGCTTGTTACCTGGCGTAATACAACGCCGGTGGGCGAATGAAGGTATACATGGGCATATCCGCTTTTTTCGCTCACATAGGTAAATCCTTCTTTATAGAAACGGATAGACGTAAGCCAGTCCGAATCAATGTAAGCCTTGTTTTCGTCTTTCAGTATCAAACGGGCTACGCCGCTTTTAGGATTGATATAATACATGTTGAACATGTTCTGATGCCGGTTCAGCGTCATAACGGCTAACTGGCCCGGCTCGTTCGTGAAAGTGATTCGTGGGATATAACCGTCTCCCTCGCCGGGAACATTCAGGTTCTTTACTTCGCGGGTATCAACGATGTAGGAATGTAGCGATACGTTCGAGTTCGGTTCGCCGGCTTTGGGATACTTAAAATTATAATATCCGGGATAAAGCCCTTCGCCATAGATTTGCATAGACATTTGCGGCACATTTGTTTCGTCAAAGCGTACAAAAGCTAAAACCTCGCTGTCTGCCGACCAGGCCATCAGATTCGTAACGCCAAACTCTTCTTCATATACCCAGTCTGTAATGCCATTCAGAATTTTGTTTGCTTCTCCGTCTTTTGTTACCTGTACTTCTGTGTCGAAATCAAATTTCTTCACCCATATATTATTATCGCGTACAAAAGCGCACATACGCCCGTCGGGTGAAAAAGCAGGAATCATTACTTTTCCTTTTTCGCCGGACAGGGGCTTTACATAATTCCGGCGCACGTCATAGTCGTACACGTCGGCTTTGAATGAACGGCGGTAGATGCGTTCCGTATTGCGCCATACAATAATACGATGCCCGGTAGATGCTATTTCATATCCTTCAAAATCGTCGAATGTACATTCGCGGGCTTTCTTTGCATCAAATAAGGTATCTACAGGATTGCCTGTGCGATAAGCATATTTAACAATCATACTCCGCTCTTTATTCATGGCGGTGTAATGCTCCCCGCCGGGTATGGGGCGCATTTCGCCGGTAGCGGTTGCCTGACGGAATTTCCCGTCGGTAATATCTTTCAGGTTTACCTGCCTGCTCCCCTGCTGCGCCAAAGCATTCCCGAACAGAAGGGTAGAGAATAAAAAGCCAATAACCAATCGCTTCATAAATAAAAAGGAATACAGGTTCTTAATCACGGCTCCGCCCGCTGAGGAATATCATGATATAATACAGCAAGGTAGCCAAAGAACCCAGCGCTGCTACTACATACGTATAGGCTGCCGATCTCAGCGCATCAACGGCTTGCGGGTACGTGCCTGCATTGGTGATACCTGCATCGCTTAACCAGGCCACGGCGCGTTGGCTGGCGTTGATTTCCACCGGTAAGGTGATAAAGCTAAATAACGTTGTCGTGGCAAACAGGATAATGCCGAAAAGCAACAATTGGGGGAATGAATTGAGTAAAATCATACCGCCTAACAGTACCCACGTCATAATGTTGGAAGAAAAACTAACAACAGGCACTAACGCCGAACGCATCTTTAAAGGCGCATAAGCCGTTGCATGTTGCACGGCATGGCCACATTCATGAGCCGCAACAGCCGCTGCCGCTACGCTATTACTATGGTATACGGACTCGCTCAGGTTTACGGTTTGGTTGGCCGGGTTATAATGGTCGGTTAAATGACCGGGGGTAGAAATTACCCTTACATCATAAATACCATTATCGCGCAGCATCCTCTCGGCTACCTCTTTTCCGGTCATCCCACTGGGGAGGGGAACTTTTGAATATTTTTCAAATTTGCTTTGCAAGCGATGTGATACCAACCAGCTTAAAAGGGCTGTACCAATAAATATAATCCAATAAATTGACATACGTTCTACTTATTTTTAGTTAAATAATAATTATTCTCTTTTTTAATTTTCCTGATACCGGATAATTGTCTGCTCGCGATCCGGGCCAACCGAAACAATCTCTATCGGCGCTCCCAATTCTTCTTCCAGGAAGGAAAGGTAAGCGTTAAATTCTTCGGGAAATTCGTTTTCGCTTTGCATCTTTGACATATCTGTCTTCCAGCCGGGTAATTCTACGTAAACCGGTTCGAGCGAATCGTCCGCTTCGTAAGGAAATTCCGTTACTTCTTTACCATTAATAATATAAGCCACGCAGGCTTTTATCGTATCGAAACCATCCAGCACGTCGCTTTTCATCATGATAAGCCGGGTAACGCCGTTTATCATAACAGCATATTTAAGGGCTACCAGGTCTATCCAGCCGCAACGCCGCTTGCGCCCGGTTACAGAACCAAACTCTTTTCCTGTCCGGCAAATCGTTTCACCGGTTTCGTCGAGCAATTCCGTAGGGAAAGGGCCGCTGCCTACGCGTGTGCAATACGCTTTAAAGATGCCATATACTTCGCCGATACTGCGCGGAGCCACCCCTAAACCGGTACAGCATCCGGCGCATACCGTATTGGAAGAGGTAACGAAAGGGTAAGAACCGAAATCAATATCAAGCATGGTTCCCTGTGCGCCTTCCGCCAGTACGGATTTACCTTCGTTCAGCGCTTTGTTAATCGTATGTTCGCTATCCGTCAGGGTGAATTTCTTTAAAAATTCCAACGCTTCCAGCCATTCGGCTTCCGGCTCCTTTATATTATATGTATAGTTTAACGACTTTAATATAGCTTCGTGCCTTGCTTTTGCTGCGCTGTATCTGGCCTCAAAGTTATGAAGCAGATCGCCTGCGCGCAGGCCGTTACGACTTATTTTGTCCGTATAGGCAGGGCCTATGCCTTTTCCGGTGGTACCTATTTTGCCGTCTCCTTTTGCCGCTTCGTATGCGGCGTCCAGTACGCGATGCGTAGGCAGGATAAGATGCGCTTTTTTTGAAATCAACAGGCATTTCGTCAGGTCGTGCCCGCTTTCGGCCAGCGCTTCCACTTCCTGTTTGAATAATAAAGGGTCGAGCACAACGCCGTTGCCTATCACGTTTATTTTCCCGCCCTGGAAAATACCGGACGGAATAGAACGTAAAATATATTTTTGTCCGTTAAACTCTAATGTATGCCCGGCATTAGGGCCTCCCTGAAAGCGGGCTATGATGTCGTACCGGGGAGTTAGTACGTCTACTATTTTCCCTTTTCCTTCATCCCCCCATTGCAATCCTAATAAAACGTCTACTTTCATCTTACTTTATCTAAGCTATTTATTTTGTTTCGTCTTTTCTTTCGTCTTTTGTTTCTGAATTCTGTTTTTGCATTTGCGGCATATCCCGTAAATATACAATGAATAGAAATCAGGCGTGAATCCGGGTGTTTTTATCGTACCCAGGCAACCTTTTATATGCATGTTTTTGATTTCGCGGATCGAACCGCATTTTGTGCAGAAAAGATGCGAGTGCGTCTCTGCATATTTTTTCAGTTCATACTGCACCGACAGGGAATTGGTCTGGTAACTTACCACAATCCCGGCGTCGAGCAACACATTCAATGTGTTATAAACAGTTGATTTACTTACGTGGAAACGGGATTCTTTCATTTTATTATATAGCATCATTATATCAAAATGTCCCGTAAAAGCGCATATTCCCTCCAAGATGGTATAACGCTCTTCGGTTTTACGAAGTTTCTTCTCCGTTAAATAGTTAGTGAAACTCTCTTGTATGTCGTTATATAATTTGCTATCCATAAAATGGCGACTTCACGCAAATGACAAAGATACGTTTTTCTTCCTGAAATTAAATGTTTAAAAATAATAATCAAACTCAAATTTAATATCGTTGTAAAATTCCTGTTTTTCAGGAGAGCCGCAAGAGGCATAACCGGCAATGGAACGGAGTGCCCGGTCTGCCTGTTGCCGGCTTTGCCTTCCATACCGTTTTAACGCTATAACAGCCGAACGTTGCGGGCGTGAGATTCCTTTATCCATCACCCGGCGGGCCGTATCCAAAAAAACAGATTCTTCCCCGGACGATAACCGGAAGTTGGCGGAAAACAAACGGGCATATAAAAGGAATCCCGTAACCTGCACAAAACCTTCTTCCCTGTGAATCCAGCCGGCAGCCAAGGTATCGGCAAAAGAAAGATGCTGCAATAAGTTTATACAATATTGCTCAGCAATTTCCATATACCGGATATCCGCTGCCCACCGTTCAGCCTGTTCACGGGTAAACGCCTCATAAGGCTGTAGCAAAGTAGCCATAATCTTCAGTTCGCGTACATCCTCGTTCCATAGCCTTTCCGCCAGGGCCGCATCCTTTGCATACAGCAAAGCCATCTCTTTTATTTGAGGCAGAGCCACCCCAAAGTTCAGTTTATAATCAATGCCCTGCGCCCGCATACCGGCAGAAGCCACGCCATTCATAGCCCGGCGAAACCTGCCTCGCATATCTCTGATAATATCTTCCATACCTATTGCCATATAGACACGCAAGCAAAAATACATGAAATAGTTGTTATAATGCCTTCAGCAAACCATTATAGTGGTTTACTAAAAGCATCATAATAGTTTACCAAAGACACTATAATGGTTTACCGAAGACATCATAACGGATTTTTCTTGAAGGAATAAATACCTCTCACAAAAACTTTATTCTTTTTATTTTTTCAGTCACATTTCATACAACCGTATAGTAATCAAATCGATAAGCGTGACTGGATGTGTGACTGAACGGTGACTGAACAATGAGTCAGTCACACATCCGGTCACTTTCCAGCCCACAGCACAAGTTTTTCCATGAAAAGACTTGCAGTATAAATTAATTTACTAAATTTGCCCCGTGATTTAAAAGGTAAGAGATAATTTATTTGTGTGTGTTAGTACTCCGCTTATTTGGGACTGACGAACCTTTGTGTGTATTTAAACCTGATTTAACTTTATATGCAACTATTATTCCTGTTGGGGAGTTTTTTGTTAGCCGTTTGTATCGCTGCTTTTATTCTCCCGCAAATTTTATTGTTTTCCTACAAGAAAAAACTATTCGATGAACCTGATGAGCGAAAGGTCCATACGCAGGCAATCCCCCGTTTAGGAGGCGTCAGTTTCTTTCCAACCATTCTGTTTTCTATCGCCTTTGTATTAGGGTTCCGCTATAAACTCGGTTCCGTTATACCGGAAGCAGTAGTAGAATACTTTGTTTTGGAAGGGCTTTTTATTGTTTGCGGGTTAACGTTCTTATATCTTATCGGAATAGCAGACGATCTGATGGGCGTAAGATACCGCAAGAAATTTGTCGTACAAATCATCTGTGCTACTTTTTTTCCATTGGCTGGGCTATACATAAATAATTTGTATGGCCTTTTTGGTATCAATGAATTACCGGGCTATTTAGCCTATCCGTTAACAGTCTTAGTTGTAGTCTTTGTAACCAATGCCATAAATTTAATTGATGGAATCGACGGATTAGCATCCGGTTTAAGCAGCATATCCTTAGTTATACTGGGTGCTTTATTTTATCATCACAAACTTTGGGTTTACTCTATGATTGCTTTTGTTACCTTCGGCGTACTCATTCCCTTTTTCTATTATAATGTTTTTGGGAATATAAACAGACGCCACAAAATCTTTATGGGAGATACCGGCAGCCTAACATTAGGCTATATTATTTCCTTCCTGGCAATTAAGTATAGCATGTTTAATCCTGATGTGATGCCTTATCAACATGGCGCTATTGTAATTGCATTTTCCACAC
>JAIRKZ010000070.1 GCA_031259845.1 Tannerellaceae bacterium
CCCCCCGACCGCCAGAGGAGGGGGATGCGCCCAAAGCTCTCCCCTTTACCCCCGGAGCGGCCGGTTTCCCGGATAAAAACTGCCGGAATTGAATCTGCAGGGAATTTTGTCGTACACCCACCTGCTCCGAAGCTACTCCGAAGAAACACCCTGTTTGTAAGCAGGGGTTGGGAAGTGACTATGCAAAACGACATGTACGGCGCAAACCGATAAATCATATAAAACCAACGCCTTACAATATACTATGCTGCCAATCGAATCTGTCATTTTGATAGCATTTCAAAGAAAACACAAACAATATGTAAAAAACAGGCCGGTTGCGCATTGAGTATTATTATGTATATTTAACCGGAGCAGCCATATTTAAAGGCAATCCGTTACGGGTATCAGGGCATGTATCGAAAATGAAAAAAAATCACTACATATAGCGATTGCCCGTAAAAAAAGATTGCTGTTTCTTTGCAACAGTAATTTTTAATCATTTATATGCTATGAGGAAGCCTGAGAGGTGGATAATTGTTAGTTGTATTCTTATATGTGCGCATACCGGTAGAGGTAAGGCAGACAACGTTAATCCGAATGATACCATTAAAACGTATAATATGGACGAAGTGGTTATCACATCGTCTACGAAAGAGACAAATGCGTTTCGTACATTACCCGGTTCCGTATCCGTTATATCGCCGCAGGCAATAAACGGGCGCCGGATAGAGGCGTTGAAAGATATCAGTTCGTTTGTTCCCAACCTGTATATCCCCGATTATGGGGCAAAACTGACCTCCGCCATTTATATACGGGGCGTCGGTACGCGCAGCAGCGGCCAGTCGGTAGGTTTATATGTAGATAATGTGCCTTACCTGGACAAAAGCGTTTTCGATTTTGAATTGACGGATATACAGCGGATAGAAGTATTCCGCGGCCCGCAAGGTACGTTATACGGACGAAACGCCATGGGAGGCATCGTTAATATTTATACCCTTTCGCCGTTTGACTTCCAGGGTACAAGGCTTTCCCTGTCTGGAGGAAATTACGGCCAGTTGAAGGCAAAAGCATCTCACTACAGGAAAATAGGCCGGGCCATAGGCGTCTCGCTCAGCGGATATTATGACAGGAACGACGGATTCTTCACAAACAGCTTTACCGGCAAAAAAGCGGATTGGGAAAAGTCGGCAGGCGGGCGTTTCAAGTTAGACTGGCGAATAAACCCCAATCTCTCCGCCGCCTATACGTTGTCGTACGATTATGCACACCAGGGCGCTTTTCCTTATGGGCTTTATCATAAAGAGACAGGCGTTACAGACCCGGTGAACATAAACGATTCGTGCTATTATACACGAAAGACGCTAACAGGCAGCCTGTTTTTAGAATACCGGACAAGCCGCTTTGTACTAAGCAGCACAACCGGTTTCCAGTATTTTAAAGACGACATGCTGATGGATCAGGACTTTTCGCCCAAATCAATTTTCACCTTACGCCAAACGCAACAACAGAAAGCCATCAGTCAGGAAATCGCCATTAAAAGCAATACCCCCCATAATTACCAATGGTCGTTTGGGCTATACGGTTTCAATAACGACTTTCATACCGAAGGGCCTGTAACCTTTAAGGAAGATGGCATAAAAGAGATACTGCAACCGGTGTTCAACAATATTAAGAAGAATAATCCCTCCATGCCGTTCTACCTCCGGGTGATGGACAAGCAACTGTATATACCCGGCTCGTTTGATACGCCCGCCCGTGGATTGGCCCTTTACCATCAGTCCACATATAATAATTTGTTCACAAAAGGACTGTCGCTCACCGCCGGTATTCGCCTGGATTACGAAAAGCAGGAAATGCATTACCTCTCAAACGCCGTTATGCGTATGGGAATGAGCAGAGACAGCGTAACGGATAAGGTTATCGAAATTCCGGGTATCAACCCCACGGTTATGGACGAATCCACTTCGCAAGACTTCTGGCAGGCGCTGCCTAAAGTATCCCTCAAATACGAATGTTCGCCAGGAACGTTTACCTATCTGTCCGTAGCCAAAGGCTATAAAACGGGAGGATACAATGTGCAAATGTCGGCAGATTTAATGCAGGGCCAAATGCAATACGACATGATGTCTCAATTCGTGGGCGAAGCAAAAGCCGAAAAATACAAGCCAAAGCCTGTTGACGAAGTAACAGCCTACAAACCGGAGAAAAGCTGGAACTACGAACTGGGCCTGCGGAGCGAACTGATAGCCAATCGCCTCCACAGCGAATTAACCCTGTTCTATATGGATATAAAAGACATGCAGCTCACTAAATTTGTAGACAGCGGAAACGGGCGTTACCTCTCCAACGCAGGAAAAGCAAGCAGCTTGGGAGCAGAGTTGTCATTACGTGCAAGGATAACGAACTATCTGGCGGCAGACGTTAACTACGGATTCACCCATGCCGCCTTCCGGGATTACGTATACGAAGTGAAAAACGACGCTGGCGAAATAGTTAAAACCGATTGTAAAGGAAACCGCATCCCTTATACGCCCCGCCACACCCTGAACGCAGGCGTGCAATACTACCGGGCGCTGCGTAATTGCTGGTTAGACCAGTTTAGCGCTTCCCTCCAGTTTAGCGGAGTAGGCAATATCTACTGGACGGAATTAAACAACATCAGCCAAAAGTTCTACGGAACGTTAAATGCCAAAGCAGGCATACGTAAAGGCATCGTAAAACTGGATATCTGGAGCCGGAATATAACAAACACCCAATATGCCACATTCTATTTCGAGTCATTAAAACAACCCTATATGCAAAAAGGCAAACCTTTTCAAATCGGCGCAGAAATATCCGTTACCTTCTAAGGTGGTTTGGCAAGTTTAGCTATCTTTGCTTCCACGACACTGAAAAAATACGGTTATGGACGACAAGATGATAGAGATAGCCCGTTTTCAATATCCCGATGAAGCATGGGCATTGGCAGCCCTGCTGAAATCGGAAGGTATTGATTGCTATATCAGGAATGAACTGACCTCGCAGGTAATGGGAGGGTATGTAGATATGGGCGGGGTAAGAGTGGAACTATTGGAAGGCGAGGCGCTGCATGCGCTTGAGATAATGGCGGTGAACGGTTATGAAATACCTGATGAAAATGAAGAACCCGGGCAAATCAGAACCGTAGCAGGATGGGCGCGCCATATTCCTTTCCTCCGGAGCCTCCCTTTGGAAAAGCAAATACTCTTTTTGTTCATCCTTATCGCCGTATGCGCCGGGCTGCTTATCTTTTTCGGTTCGCAATTATCTTCACATTAATATAACGCACGATGGCACGAAGTAAACTGACAAACAGCCAGATTGTATGTATCGCGCTACTATGGGGCTTTTTGTGCTACCTGCTGCTTGCCGGCAGTCCAAAAATAGATTTCCATGTCGTTTTTGCCCTGGCAGCTTCCGGAATCATAGTGTTTGTGACAATCTATAAGAACGTCAAAAGTCGCAATAAGTAACAAATCGAAACATTTTGCAGCAAATCATATCTAAATGATATTTCTTTCGCTTTTTTTCTTTCAAATATTTTATCCCTTTGAAATTTGACTTATCTTCGCGCCGTCTGAAAAAACAGGATGCAGACACTAATTTGGTTATAACAATTTTTAAAAGACAAACAAATGAGAGTAAAAGAAGTATTAAGTGATTTGAAAAGAAGGTTCCCCAATGAGCCGGAGTATCATCAAGCGGTAGAAGAAGTATTAGGGTCGATTGAAGAAGTATACAATCAACACCCTGAATTTGAAAAAAACAATCTGATAGAACGCCTGTGTATCCCCGACCGCATATTCTCTTTCCGCATTACCTGGACGGATGATAAAGGGCAAGTGCGTACAAACATGGCTTACCGTATCCAGCACAGCAATGTGATTGGCCCGTACAAAGGCGGAATGCGTTTCCACGCATCGGTAAATCCTTCTATCCTCAAATTCCTTGCCTTCGAGCAAACGTTTAAAAACGCATTAACCACCCTTCCGATGGGTGGCGGTAAAGGTGGTTCGGATTTCAACCCCAAAGGAAAATCCAATGCCGAAATTATGCGTTTCTGCCAGGCATTCCTGCTGGAGTTGTGGCGGCATATCGGCCCGGATACAGACGTTCCGGCCGGCGATATAGGAGTGGGCGGACGTGAAGTATCTTATATGTATGGGATGTATAAGAAGCTGGCACGCGAAAATACCGGTACATTTACCGGCAAAGGACTCGAATTTGGAGGCTCTTTGATTCGCCCGGAAGCAACGGGGTATGGGAACGTTTACTTCCTGCTTGAAATGCTGAAAACGCGGAATATCGACATCAAAGGGAAAGTAGTGGCCGTATCCGGCTCAGGGAACGTAGCCCAATACACCGTTGAAAAGCTGATTGAACTGGGCGCAAAGCCGGTTACGCTGTCCGATTCAAACGGCTATATCTACGACCCCGACGGTATCGACAGTGAAAAGCTCGCCTATGTGATGGAGCTTAAAAACCTGTATCGCGGGCGTATCAGGGAATATGCCGAAATGTATAATTGCAAATACGTGGAAGGAGGCCGTCCGTGGGGTGAAAAATGCGACATCGCCATGCCGGGCGCTACGCAGAACGAATTGACGGGCGACGATGCCAGGGCGCTTTTGGCCAACGGATGTATAGCCGTTTCGGAAGGAGCCAATATGCCTTCCACGCCGGAAGCGGTAAGCGCCTTCCTCGAAGCAAAAATACTGTATGCCCCGGGTAAAGCGGCAAACGCGGGAGGCGTAGCCGTTTCGGGCCTGGAAATGACGCAGAATGCGATGAAGCTTAGCTGGACGCGCCAGGAGGTAGACGATAAGCTGAAGGGCATCATGAACTCCATCCATACGCAATGCACCCGCTACGGAACACGCCCCGACGGATACGTAGACTATGTAAAGGGAGCCAATGTTGCAGGCTTTATGAAAGTGGCCAAAGCCATGATGGCGCAGGGAATACTTTAATCAGCCGGCATGGCAATTAGTTAATTGAATATTTATGTAAACCGGCGTACTTCTTGTACACCGGTTTTTTTCTCTATATTTGCATAACAAATAAAGAGAATGATTAGAGACGAGTTACATAAAATCTATTATTCCTGTACCGGCAGCCGCGCCAGGGAGATAAATGAATTGCCATCATCGGGTTCCAACCGCCGTTATTTCCGCATCAGGGGAAGCAGAACGTTAATCGGCGTAAGCGGCACGTCGCCGGAAGAAAACGGCGCCTTTATCTATATGGCGAATCATTTCCGCCGCAAAGGCCTGCCCGTTCCCGAAGTATATTACTGGACCGGCGACAAATCCTTTTATTTACAGGAAGATTTGGGAGATACGTTACTCTTCGACGCCATTGAGAAAGGGCGCAAAAGCGGCGTATTTGATGAAAACGAACGCCGTTTGCTGCATAAAACGATTGAGCAGTTGCCTTCTGTCCAGGTGGCGGGGGCGCGTGATTTCGATTTCTCATACTGCTATCCCCAGCCGGCGTTCAACCGGCGTTCAATCCTTTGGGACCTGAATTACTTTAAATACTGTTTCCTGAAAGCTACCGGCATGGATTTTCAGGAAGACAGGCTCGAAGATGATTTCCGGCAACTGGGCGACGCGCTCCTGTCGGCCCCCTCCGATACGTTTCTCTATCGAGACTTCCAGTCGCGCAACGTAATGATAAGAGACGGCGAGCCGTGGTTTATCGACTTCCAGGGCGGGCGGAAAGGCCCGGTTTATTATGATATAGCCTCTTTTCTGTGGCAAGCCAAGGCCAACTTCCCGGAAGACTTGAAGAAGGAACTGCTCGCCGGCTATATAACGGCCTTAAACCGCTATCTGCCTGTAGACGAGGCCGATTTTCTTTACCGCTTACGCCATTTCGTCCTTTTCCGCACCCTTCAGGTATTGGGCGCCTACGGCTTCAGGGGATACTTTGAAAAGAAGCCCCATTTCATACAAAGCGTCCCCTTCGCCATTGACAACCTGCGCCGGCTCTTGCGAGACGATTTTCCCGAATATCCCTACCTATGCTCCGTTCTTCGCGCACTGACCGGTCTGAAACAGTTTTCGGATGACATCCGCAAACGGATGCTGGAGGTGAAAATCGTAAGTTTCGCTTATAAGAAAGGAATACCGGACGACCCTGCCGGAAACGGGGGAGGCTTCGTGTTCGATTGCCGGGCAATCAACAACCCGGGTAAGTATGAACGCTACAACCATTTTACGGGGCTTGACGAACCGGTAGTACGCTTTCTTGAAGACGACGGCGAAATAACCCGCTTCCTTGAACATGTACAAGCCATTGTAGACGCTTCCGTTAAACGCTATTTAGACCGCGGGTTTACAAACCTGATGGTAAGTTTTGGATGTACGGGGGGCCGGCACCGTTCGGTGTATTCGGCGCAACGCCTGGCCGAACACCTGCATACTGCATTTGGAGTGAAAATCCACCTGACACACAGGGAACAGAATATGGAACAATTTTTTGACGCTCTGCCATGAAAGCCATGATTCTTGCAGCAGGCCTGGGCACGCGCCTCAAACCGCTAACCGACAGCATACCCAAAGCATTGGTGCCCGTTGACGGCAAACCCATGCTGGAGCATCTGGTATTGAAACTGAAGGCTGCCGGTTTCCGCGAAATCGTTATAAACGTACATCATTTGGGAGGGCAAATTATCGACTTCCTGGCGGCAAACGATAATTTCGGCATCAAAATTAAAATTTCCGACGAACGCGATTATTTATTAGATACGGGAGGAGGCATCAAGCACGCCGCCGGATTCCTTGCCGAAAGCAACGAGCCTTTCCTGGTGCATAACGTAGACATACTCTCGAATGTGGATTTAAAGGCTTTTTACAATCATCATGCAGAAACAAACCCGCTTGCAACCCTCCTGGTAAGCAAAAGAGAAACATCCCGCCACCTGTTGTTCGACAAAGACGGCAAGCTATGCGCCTGGCATAACCGCGATACCGGAGAGGTAAAGTCGTTCTTCCCCAATCTCGACCCGCAGAGATACGCCGGATATGCCTTTGGCGGCGTACACCTTATCTCGCCCCAATTATTTGAATGGATGGAAGAATGGACAGGCAAATTTTCCATCATAAACTTCTATCTGTCCGTTTGCGCCAGAACGAACATCCTGGCTTATTCCCCTAACAACCTCCAACTGATAGATATAGGGAAACCGGAAACGCTCCGGCGCCTCTATCCCCCTACGAAGTAAAAACAGGATTGAAACCCTAAGCGACAGCTAATTTCCCCACAAAGGATGAACCTTCCCCCACAAGGGATAAACCTTCCCCCACAAAGGATGAACCTTCCCCCACAAAGGATAAACCTTTCCCCACAAAGGATAAACCTTCCCCCACAAAGGATAAACCTTCCCCCACAAAGGATGAATCT
>JAIRKZ010000072.1 GCA_031259845.1 Tannerellaceae bacterium
AGATTCGTTCCTTGTCAATGAGCAGGGAGCAAAAGTGGAAGGTGACGCTTTCGCCTCGGATGTGGTAAAAGCTTTCGGGCAGCATACGTACCCAGTATTCGTAGCCCGGGTAGACGGACAAATCAAATACATCATGGCGCTGTCGGGCGCCGGACTGTGGGGCCCGTTATGGGGATATGTTTCCGTGAACGACGACCGGAATACTATCTATGGTGCCGACTTCAGTCATGCGGGAGAAACGCCGGGACTGGGCGCAGAAATTATCATGCCGTCATTCAGCGGTCAGTTTGCAGGGAAACATATTTTCGCGAAAGGCGAATTTAAGTCGGTAGCCATCGTCAAACCCGGTAAAAGCGCCGCCGGACAGGATTATGTGGATGGTATCTCAGGAGGCACCATCACCAGCCAGGGCGTAGATAAGATGATATTCGACAGCCTGCAGGGGTATGTCCGTTTTTTAACCTCACAAAATCAGTAAAAGATGGGATTATCAAATAAGAGTAAAGAAATACTGGCAGGGCCATTAAGTAAGAACAATCCTGTCATTATCCAGATGCTGGGGATTTGTTCCGCCTTAGCCGTAACCTCCAAGCTGGAACCTTCTATCGTAATGGCCGTTTCGGTAACGGCCGTCGTGGCTTTTGCCAATGTCATTATATCGCTATTGAGGAATACGATACCCAACCGCATCCGCATCATTGTACAATTAGTGGTAGTGGCTGCTCTGGTAACAATAGTAAGTGAGGTATTAAAAGCCTTCGCCTTCGACGTAAACAAACAGCTTTCCGTATTTGTGGGGCTGATCATCACCAACTGCATCCTGATGGGACGCCTGGAAGCCTTCGCTTTGGGCAACGGTCCCTGGGAGTCGTTCCTCGACGGACTGGGCAACGGTTTGGGATATGGGATTATATTGGTGATTATCGGATTTTTCCGCGAACTGTTCGGTTCGGGCACCTTATTGGGATTTCAGGTCATTCCCGAAGTATTCTACCAATGGGGTTATGTAAACAACGGCCTGATGATACTCCCTCCTATGGCGCTCATCGTTGTAGCTGTTATTATATGGGTGCACCGTGCGAGAAACAAAGACCTTCAGGAAAATTAATTATTCATTCTACTAATAACAAATACAATGGAAGAATTATTAAGCACGTTCATGCGGGCTGTTTTTGTTGACAACATGCTATTTGCATATTATCTGGGTATGTGTTCTTTCCTGGCTGTTTCCAAGAATGTAAAAACGGCTTTAGGCTTAGGCGTTGCCGTGACGTTCATCCTCGTATGCACGTTGCCCATCAATTATATGCTCGAAAATTATGTACTGAAAGAAGGAGCGCTGAGCTGGCTGGGATCCGGATACGCCGAAGTAAACCTCAGTTTCCTCTCCCTGCTTATCTTCATAGCCGTCATCGCTTCCTTCGTGCAGTTGGTTGAAATGGTTATAGAGCGCTATGCGCCGGCTTTATATACCTCGCTGGGAATATTCTTGCCGCTGATTGCCGTAAACTGCGCCATCCTGGGCGGTTCGCTGTTTATGCAGCAAAAGGCATTTGCCAATGCAGGAGTAGCCACGGTCTATGGTTTAGGCTCCGGCTTAGGATGGCTGTTGGCTATCGTAGGGATGGCTGCCATCCGCGAGAAGTTGACGTATTCAAATGTACCCAAACCACTGAAAGGGCTTGGTATTACGTTTATCATTACCGGTTTGATGGGAATCGGATTCATGTGCTTCTCCGGTCTTAAAATTTAGTATTAACGCATTAACGAAATATACAGAGATGATTCTATTAATGTCAGGCGGGCTTACCATTGCAACGGGAGCAGTTGTTTTTTTGTTGATTACGCTTATCTTAGTCGGTGCATTGTTGTATGCTAAGGCCAAACTGATTCCGTCGGGCCATGTAAATATGGTAGTCAATAGCGAAAAGAAATTTGAAGTTTCCCTAGGTGGTACGTTACTCGGCACGTTGCAGAGCAACGGCATTTTCCTGTCTTCGGCTTGCGGCGGAAGCGGAAGTTGCGGGCAATGCCGATGTCAGGTACTCGAAGGCGGCGGTAATATCCTGCCTACCGAAGTGGGATTCTTTTCGCGCAAACAAATCAAAGATAACTGGCGACTAGGTTGCCAGACAAAAGTAAAAGAGGATATCAAAATCATTGTTCCCGAATCGGTTTTCGGCGTGAAAGAGTGGGAGTGTACCGTGGTATCAAACCACAATGTAGCCTCTTTTATCAAAGAATTTACCGTGAAGCTGCCGGAAGGAGAAGTGATGAATTTCCAGCCGGGCAGTTATTCGCAGATCATTATCCCTCAATACAGCATGTCGTACAAAGACATTGACGTGGATAGCCGTTTCAAGGATGAATGGGATAAATTCAAAATGTGGAATCTTACCTGCAAAAACGATGAAGAAACAATCCGGGCCTATTCAATGGCCAATTATCCTGCCGAGGGTAATATCATTACCTTAAACGTCCGTATAGCCACACCTCCTTTCGACCGGACAACGGGTACGTGGCAAGCTGGTATCAAACCGGGTATCGCATCCTCATTTATCTTTACCCTGAAACCGGGAGACAAGGTGAAAATGTCCGGGCCATACGGCGATTTTCATATCCTGAATACTCAACGGGAAATGCTCTATATCGGAGGCGGAGCCGGCATGGCTCCTCTTCGCGCTCATTTATTACACTTGTTCAAGACCTTGAAGACGACAAACCGTAAAGTGTCTTACTGGTATGGCGCACGCTCGAAGAACGAAATCTTTTACGAAGAAGACTTCCGCGTCATTGAAAAGGAATTTCCCAACTTCAAGTTTCATATAGCCCTTTCCGAACCGCGTCCGGAAGACAATTGGACAGGCTACGTGGGTTTTATACACAAGGTGATTCTCGACAACTACCTCAAAGAACACGAGGCGCCGGAAGACATCGAATATTACATGTGTGGCCCCGGCCCGATGTCGAATGCCGTCAAGGTCATGTTAGACAGTTTAGGCGTACCGCCCGAAATGTTGATGTTCGACGACTTCGGGGCATAGGCCTCTATGTCCGGACATAAATGTTATGAAAACCTGAAACTTTTGTTCTCAGGTTTTTTTATTATTAATAGAAAATTCTATATTCGCACTTTAATTTCTTAAATATTGTATTATTCAAAAATGGACATATATGAAAACAAATGCGATTTGCCTGTTACTTTTCATCCCTGCTGCGTTTTACATTACATCTTCCTGTGTGGAAGATGGATATGAATGGAATAAAATAAACAAAGAAGGGGCTTTCAGCCACAACAACGGAATATCTGTATCCATAGGAGATTTCGATACAATTCGTTTCAAAACGCAACTTGAAGTACCTGTTCCTGTCGATATTGAATATATCAAAGATGTAGAGGACCTTTTTTCGGAGGAGATGTACAATTATTTTGTTTACGACAACAAAGGAAAAGAAGAACCATTGGGCGATATTTCGTTTGTAGCAGATTTTATCTCCAACATAAACGATTCTTCCAATAAACAATTTTCTGACTTTGAATTATCAACCACTATCCTGAAAAAGAACGGAGAAGACTCCGGAATTGGCATAGAAAAACAAATTTATAAAGCAGATGTGAATACGCCGCAATCATTCGTTGTCAATATAAAAAAGGAAGATGTTCCGAAGCTGAAAGAAGCTCATCTCTTACAACTTACATTTGTGTTTCAATCCCGGATGGTAGAAAGAGAAGACTACGTATTAATCAAAAACATAAAAGTTGTATTGGCCGGAGGATTCAGAATTAGTTTGGAATAATAAATACACACATGCAAATCCGGCTTAAAAAATTTTGTTGTTTACTTTACGTATCATTAAAAATAAAACAAAAAATGAAACAATTACTTCTTTCCTCAATATTTATAGTGCTTGCAAGTACAACCCTCACAGCACAATCCGTCCATACCGATTATTTTATGAGAAACTCACACAGCCGCTTGGCGCTGAATCCGGCCTTTATACCCCGGCAAGGATATATAAGCGTGGCAGATATAGCGGTAGGAACCAATACAAGTATATATTTAGACAATTTAGTTTTCGATAAAAACAACGAAAAAGTAACATTCATGCACCCGCTGGTTGGTTCTTCCGAATTTTTGTCCGGTATACCCAATCAAAGTAATTTGTCGGCCAAGCTTAATTATCAGCCTGCTTCTTTCGGCTTCTTTACCAAGAAAGGCAGTTTTTGGAGTTTCGGTATAGGCGTTAGAGCTTTGATGGATATAAACATACCCAAGCCTCTTTTCGAATTGCTGAAAGTAGGATTCACAGCCGACGACCGGACACTCACCTATCCGGTACGCGACCTTAGACTCTCGGCAAACGGATACACGGAAATAAGCGCCGGCTATGCACGTACCTTTTTAAACAACCGCTTGTCGGCAGGAGCAAAAGTCAAATTCCTGTCGGGTATAGCGGCCGTCGATTTAAACATTGAAACCCTGGACGTCAGCGTCCAAAAAGACCAATGGACAGCCCGTTCGAAAGCCACATTGAAAGGCTCCGGCATCAAAGCCGGATACAACGAAGACGGCTTGTTTGAATCCGTCGAAGTAACAGGATTAGGCTCCAATGGACTTGGCCTGGGGTTGGATTTGGGCGCCGTATATACTATAACGGAAAAAGCAAAGGTATCGTTGGCTTTTACTGATTTGGGATTTATCTCCTGGCCGGGCAGCAATTCCATTCATTTAAAAGCGCCTGAAACCTTAATCACCGTTACTCCCGGAGAATATTCGACCGGCGAGGGGAATTTTAATTTTAAAGAAAACCTGAATACGGCCATTGACGACATCAGGGAAGCTATCAATTTCAAAGAATCCGGAGCGGCACAAGGAAATACAACCCTGTTGCGCACCACCGTGAATGTAGGGCTGGAATACGAGGTCTTACCCGGCAATCTCTCGGCAGGGCTTTTATCGTCTACTTATTTCGGCAATACCACCTTTACCGAGCTTACTTTGTCGGCTAATTATAACCCAACCAAGATCAAGTGGCTATCGGCTGCAATAAGCTATTCATTTATCAATACGAATTACAGAACTTTCGGCATGGCTCTGCATCTGGCGCCAAAGAGAGGTGTCCATTTCTTCATAGCAAGCGATTATTTATTGCCCAAAGTCAGCTCAGATTTTTTACCTGTCAACAGTAGCACAGCCAATATCCAATTCGGCTTGTCGATTCCCATCGGAAAGGTTCGCGAGACGAATTCCCTCCCCAAATCCGAATAAATAATTACTGTGCCTATGATTGTGTAGTTTCAATATATACATAACGAAGCGCCGGGAAACCAGCGCTTCGTTTTTTTACAAATAACTTTCGAGGTGCAGTGTAAGCCTTCGGGCAAGTACACCATCCGGCCCATAAGCAGGACAGCAACCGGGGCGACACACACACATATATATATAAGGAAGCGGAGACGAAAAGACATTCACCCCGACCCCGGGAAAAACGCCAACTATATTCCTGCTCTCATGCCCCTTCAAAGCGAATTCACCCCAGTGTAACCTTACACCGGGTACCTTCAAAACGAATTCACCCCAGTGTAACCTTACACCGGGTACCTTCAAAACGAATTCACCCCAGTGTAACCTTACACCGGAGCCCTTCAAAACGGATTTGCCCCAGTGTAACCTTACACCGGGGCCCTTCAAAACGGATTTGCCCCGGTGTAACCTTACACCGGAGCCCTTCAAAGCGAATTTGCCCCAGTGTAACCTTACACCGGGATTTTTCCAGGCAAATTGGCCCCGGCTCCCGGGTGCTTTTGAGAAATGGTTGGACGCCAATTATCCGGGGTATTGCCCGGATCCCCCGCCTGGCGCGGATGGAGTGTGGTTCGCCG
>JAIRKZ010000103.1 GCA_031259845.1 Tannerellaceae bacterium
GTGGAGCACAAGCGGATTATTCATTTCCGCGTCTACTATATCGGTTTCCTGCGCCGTCCACGATACATTTTCGTCAATCGTTCCCTTCACCACATTATAGCCGTAGGAAGTAGCCGAATTAAAACCGCTGATAACAGAGGCTCCGGGCTGATGATTTACCAGTACACAGTTGGTTAACGTAATCTCTTTTATACCTTTTGTATTAGAAGTTAGATAGAGTAAAGACCGGTTGCTCACTTTCTGGAAGCTCTCAAACGTACAAGAGATAAAATGTACGGTTAAGCGATTCACATTCGCATCCCCTCCGGCGGCAGTTCCCCATCGCGTCGTGGCCTCTTTACCTTTAGACGTAAAGGAAGAGCCTTCCACTATGACCTCTACAACTTTATTGGCCAAAGTGGCAAATGTAGTCAGATGATAGACATTCGCCAGAGGGCCGCCTGTCGTGAAATCACAATTCTTTATATATACCGGCCGGTCCATGTTTGAAGAAGTCAAAGACCCTTTGACGATAAGGTTTTCCAGCCGGTATCCTCCTCCATTAATAGTAAGTCCAAGGTTAAGTACTACCCCGTTTCCAATTACGGCGATGTATCTGTCGGCCAAACGTGGAGTGGCTAACGTGGCACCCGTAATAACCGCATCCTTGAGCGATTCGTCAAACATAATGGTGTCCTGATCGGCTACGTTCTTCCATATATACTGGAGCGATCCTTCATCGGTATCATTCAGTTCGGTTGTCGTAACCAGGCGAATTGTTGCAAAGGCGCTTTCCACCCCGGAGAAGAGGCAGGAAAGCAATAAACAGTAATAAAGTAATTTCTTTTTCATGTTTGTAAATAATAAATAGAGAGAGAAGAGATTTCTCTCTCGTTTAAGTTAATACTAAATTTAATGCTGTACGGGCGCAGGAACATAGCCTCCATGCATATCTTCTGTCCAGGAGGAATAGACCCAGCCGTCTACGCTATGATTCTGCAAAATACGCTGGGAAGCGCCAACGCCGGAATAATCGAATGGGGCTATCAGTGCATCTTTTACATAGAAAGCCCAATAGCCATTATACCAACCGGACTGCCAGCTATATTCATCCTCATCCGATTCCAATGTCCACCAGTCAAAATCGTAACAGGCATACCCGTAAACATCATAGTTGAACGGATGCTCGATGATGCCGGTAGCCTGCGAGGCGGAGATGGCTGCGTTAATATCGCCCTGGGGGTCTTTCGGCGCACTGGTTTGCCCGTATGGAGTAGGGAATTTTGCGTCCGGATCAAACGTAAAATTAATATTGGGGTCTTTTTCTACGCCGGCCAGGTTATATAATAAAGGTACGCGCGACTTGTCTCCATAATTATATCCAAAACCGCCGACAGCGTAATTGAGCGTATCCCCCGTAACAAAAGATACGCCTGAATTCAGGAGCAAGACAGACAGGCGGTTGTCTATGGCGGCTACCTCGCGAAGCATCCTTTCGCTGGTAATCGTGTCTGGCCGGTTGAAGACAAAGCCCCAGGCGAGGATGCTGTCGTTCGTTGCCGTTCTTTTACCATCCGTCCACTTAACAATCAGCACGGCGGTATCCCTGTCTGTAGTACCTGTAGAAATATCGGCAAATATAAGGCCGTCGAAGCTGACGCTGTCGGTACACGTGCCTGTCAGGGTCGCCTGGGGATAGTTCCACTCTCCTTCGGCGTGTAGCTTAGTTAATAACTCGTGCGGGTGACCCTGCGCTTTTATTACCTCTCTTTGTTGCTCAATAGTAACGCTGCTACCGTCTTCTCCTTTTTCCTGGACGGTACAGCTTACGGCAACGGCGCCGATGAGCAGCGCAACGAAAAAAACAAAATGCTTTTTCATCTTTTCTGCATTTTAAATGAAACACTAATACTTATTTATGCTTCCCGCTATTTTTTTGTATTTCTGATTTGACAACACTTCACGCAGCAAGCGTTCCGTAAAACCATGCTGCGTGAGGTTGATTAATTAATTAAAAGTTTGCAGGAACATAGCCCCCTCTCATATTTGCTGACCAGGAGGCAAACACCCAGCCGTCTACGCTATGGTTCTGCAAGATACGCTGCGATGCTCCGCCTCCGCCATAATAGAATGAACCTGTCAGTGCGTTCTTATTATAGAAAGTCCAATAGCCGGTATACCAGCCGGACTGCCAGCGATACTCACTCTCTTCCGGGTCTTCTAATGACCACCAGTCAAAATCGTAACAGGCATACCCGTAAACATTATAGTTGAACGGATGCTCAATGATGCCGTTACTATATGATTCATCGAGGGCGGCGTCAATATCAGCCTGGGGATTAGCCGGCGCACGAGTTTGCCCGAAATCAGTAGGAAAACTCACATTCGGGTCAAACGTGAAAGAAATATTGGGGGAGCTTTCTACGCCGGCCAGGTCATACGATAAATGCACATGCGACTTGGCTGCATGATTATAGCCAAACCCGCCGATGGCGTAATTGAGCGTATCCCCCGTAACAAAAGATACGCCTGAATTCAGGAGCAAGGCCGTAAGGCTTGTGTCTGCTGCGGCTACCGCGCGAATCATATCTACGCTGGTAATCGTGTCTGCGCCGTGGTCGAAGATAAAGCCCCAGGCGAGGATGCTGTCGCCTTCCGCCAATCTTTTACCGTCCCTCCACTTAACCACCAGCACGGCGGTATCCTTTGCAGCGCTTGTGGAAATATCGGCAAAATTGAGGCCGTCGAGCTTGATGGTGTCAGTCGATGTGCCTGTCAGGGTCGCCTGGGGATAGTCCCACTTTCCTTCGGCGTGTAGCCTGGTTAATAACTCGTGCGGGTGACCCTGCGCTTTTATTACCTCTCTTTGTTGCTCTGTACTACTGTAATCGCCCGTATCCTTTTCCTGGTCGGTACAGCTTACTGCAACGGCGCTGATGAACAGCGCAACGAAAAAAACAACATTCTTTTTCATCTTTTTGCATTTTAAATGAAACACTAATACTTATTTAAACTTCCCGCCGCTATCCCTTGCGGGGCGGCGGGTTTTTTATCATCAGGGCACCTTTACGATGGCTATGTCGCTCCAGGGGCCTTTTTCGCCGCGGGTGTTTTCCCAGCGCAGGGCGAGGTAGACGGTGCGTCCGCTGTCATCCCCGGTGAAGATGAGGATGGCGGGCGAGCCGGTGTCGAAGGCGGAGTTGCTGAGCCGGTCGGCATTGTGTATGGGTTCTTCAGAGAAGGCCCAGCGTATTTCTACGCCATGCTGTCCGGCGGGTTTGCCTTTCTTGTGGGTTTCGCCCTGGGGATAGTAGTCTATCTGCAGGCGATGGCCGGTGAGGGGTACGATGCCGAACTCGGGCGTGGTGTCGGCCACGGGCGCAGGCTTGGGATGCGGGTCTGTGCGCTGGGGCAGGCCCATGGCTTCGAGGTCGGCGTTGGTCACCTTGGGGTTGGCCTTGAGCGTGCGGTACAGCTCGCGGAAGTAGGGGTCGGCCACCTTTTCGGCGTCGCGCATCTGTGCAATCACCACGGGGGTGCGCCTGGACTTGTCAATCCAGCTGGCGTAAGCCTCGGCAAAGGGGTTGTAGGCCACGAGGGTAAATTCGTCGTCGTACCATTTACCCACGGTCGTATCCGCCCCCATGGCGAATTTTACGCGATTCTTGTCTACATAAGGGACTACTTCCCTTACCATCATTTGATACTTTTTTTCAAGGCCTTTCGGAAGCCAGTCAGTCATTGAACTCATAATCTTTCTTTTTTAACGATTATTATTCATACTTGTTAAAAGGTTTAAAAGGTTTAAAAGGTTTAAACCGGTTGAGAGGTTACGGCGGCGAGCCGGGGCTTCGCTGCCGGTAGCAGGGACTTTGGGGTCGCCCTCCGGCCTTGGAGGTTAACCCTCCGGCCTTGGAGGTTAACCCCCCGCCCTTGGAGGTTGACCCCCCGGGCTTGGAGGTTAACCCCCCGGCCTTGGAGGTTAACCCCCCGGCCTTGGAGGTTAACCCCCCGGGCTTGGAGGTTAACCCCCCGGGCTTGGAGGTTGACCCCCCGGGCTTGGAGGTTGACCCCCCGCCCTTGGAGGTTGACCCCCCGGGCTTGGAGGTTAACCCCCCGGGCTTGGGGGTTGACCCCCCGGCCTCGGAGGTTAACCCCCCGGGCTTGGAGGTTGACCCGCAGAGCTTGGAGATTGACCCGCAGAGCCGGAGGGTTGACCCGCAAAGCCGGAGGGTTGACCCGCAAAGCCGGAGGGTTGACCCGCAGAGCTTGGAGATTGACCCGCAAAGCCGGAGGGTTGACCCGCAGAGCTTGGAGGTTGACCCGCAGAGCTTGGAGATTGACCCGCAGAGCTTGGAGGTTGACCCGCAGAACTTGGAGGGGCGACAGGCAGAGCCGGAGGGGCGACAATTGTTTGTTTTTTATTCTCTGTCGCGTATGCGGCGTTGCTTCCATGCAGGCGGGCGGGATGGCGCAGACCGCGCAAGGGATTGCAGCGGAAAGCCCGGACGACGACCGCAGGGAGGAGGAGGACTTGCAGCGGAAAGCCCGGCCCCCGCCCTTCAGGGCGGGGGATGCGCCCAGACTTTCTTTCTTTGCCCGGGGCGGAGAGGCTTTTTTTACGTGCGCGTTCATGCAGTATACTTTAGCGGACGATGATTTTGAATGACTGTGCTACGCCTTGCTTTTGCGCTCTCAGGATGTATATGCCGGGGGGGAGGTGGGCCGGGAGGCGGCAGGCGGGAGAGGCGGCGCGGAAGGTTTGCAGGATTTGTCCGCTTATGGACGCCAGCGTGCAGGCGGCGCCTTCCAGGTTGTACAGGCACAGCCAGCCGGGGGCGTAGAGGGCTTGCGCGGCTTGCACGGCGGCGGCGGCTTCGCTTGAGACGGCGGCGGGAGATACGGTGAGCGTGCAGGTGGCGGTGTGGCCTCCGTCGTTGGTACGTACGGTGATGAGCGTTGTGCCGGGGGCGAAGGCTATCAGGACGCCGCTGACGGTGATTTCGGCTACGTCGGTGTTTGACGACGTCCAGCTGACGGCTTTGTTTACCGCGCCTTCAGGGGAGATGATGGCCTGGAGGGCGGCCACTTCGCCGGGGTGCATTTCCATCTGCGTATAGTTGAGCGCTACGCCGGTTACGCTTTCGCCGGGGGCGGCTCCCCGCACCGTTACGTTGCAGGCGGCGATGTGATAGCCGTCGTTCGAGATGGCCTGTATCAGGGCCGTGCCTGCGGAGAGGGCGGTTACCTGGCCCGTAGCGGATACCGTGGCTATGGCGGGGGCGGCGCTTCGCCAGGTGATATTCCTGTTCGTGGCGTTGGCGGGCGAGAGGGTGGCGGAGAGCGCGGCCGTTTCGCCTGCCGCGAGCGAGAGGGTGGCGCGGTTTAAGCTGATGCCGTCTACAAAGACAGGCGTTTCGGCATCTCCGCCGGTAAGGTGGAGGTCTTCGGCGCCGAGTATCTCGGTAGAGGTTTCGCCCAGCCATCCGCAGTACTGGTTTACGCCGGTGTATACCTTCACAAAGCGGATACCGGGCAGGCTAACGGGATTGCCGCCGGCGTCTACGGCCCATTCTATGCTGAAGTTAGAGCGGTTGTCCGTATTCGGCTGGTTGTCTGCATAGCCCCAGTGGTAGGCGTACTGCACGTAGTAGGTTCCCACGCCGCTTTCGTCTACGTAGTTGTCGGCCAGCCTGGTTCCCTCGAAGGTTATCGATTCGTCGTCTATCCACTGCGGGTAATAGGGCTGGTGGTGGAAGGTATTCCGGTAGAGGTATCCGCTGCCGTAGCCGTTGGTTGTCCAGGGGATATATTCCATATCGTTGAGGTAGGGATAGGTGGGATGCGGCACGCGGTCTTTGGCCTCGTCGGGCTTGTAGTAGGTAATCCGGTAGCCTTTTATGGTTTGGGGCCTGTGATATTCGCTGCCGGCCAGTTCATACCAGGGGTCGTCGGGGAGGCCGTTACCGTTGTCGTCTCGCGCCACCATCACGATGCCCGGCTCGCAGCTTCCGCCTTCCTTCGAGGCGTCGCCATTGGGATTGGCATTGGCATAGAAGGCGTTCGCCAGGATTTTGAAGTCGTACCTTCCGGGTTTGTTCTCCACCTCGTGGTCGAAGCCGAAGACAGCGTATCCGCCGTATCCGCCGAGCGAAATCATGCCCTGGTTGTTATTGGCGATAGCCTCCTCGGCCTTGAGGGCCATGTCTTCCCGGGTGTCGCCGGGCGTATATTCGGGCAATTCGTTGATGAACTGCCCCGGGGCAGGCATATAGTCGTACACCTTGTGGATGTAGGGAGACTGCGCCTGCATCAGGCTGCCGGCCTGCATCAGGCAGGCGGCGAGAAGAAATACATTAGCTGTTTTCATTCTGTTTATCTATTTAGTTTATTTATTTAACCGGTTCTTATTTCAGTATTCCAGCAGTGCGAAATGCGCGGGGATATCCCCCGTGCGGACGTTCCATTTCTGCCTGCCCTCCCTGTCGAAGCAATAGAGCGTTCCGGGCGAGACGTAGTTTTTGGCGTCGGTTACGTATATATCCTTCGTCCGGGGGTGCACCATGATGCCGTAAGGTATCTTAATGAGCCGCTCCGTGCCGTCGGTAATAAAGTTGCGGGTCACTATCTCGCGCCTGGCCACGTCTACGATGCCGTAGGTTATCTCGTTCGACATGGTGATGTAGCTCCATTCCACGCTGTAGAGGTAGAGCGAATCGCCGTCGAGGTAGAAGTGCGAAACGGCTATGTCGAGCGAATCGGCCAGCGTCTCCGTCTCCAGGTCTATCCTGTACAGGCGCGAGGGCTGCGTATAATAATCGCCCCGCGAAGTGACCCAGAGGTTGCCCCGCTTATCGGCGCGGAGGCGGTGGAGGTTACGGGCCACCTCTATCCGCCTGGTCTCGGTAAAGGAAGGGATGTCTATCACCGACACCGTGCTTTCGTAGTTCGGAAACATATAGCCGCCCGAATTGGCTACATATATCGTATGGCCGACAATCTCCAGCTCGTCTGGCTGGAAACCCACCAGGCAACGGCCCAGCACCTGGAAGGTGGCCGTATCAACCTTTGCCACATAGCCCAGCTGCTCGTAATTGGGGTTAAGCTCCACCGGCCCGGCGTAGGAGGTTACGTAGGCGTAGCCTTCATGGAAGCGGATGTAGCGGCAGTTGGGGATGTCTATCTGCCCCAGCCTCCGGGCCGTATACTTGTCCATCACCTCCACCTTGTTAGAGCAGTTAATCACGGCATAGAGCTTGCTGCCGTAGATGCGTATGTCATTGCCTACGTCGCCCAGTTCCTTGGGCACGCTGGGATTGGCGGCGGCAAAGATGTTGCGCAGATACTCGCCCGTTTCGCAGTTGTAATAATCCAGGGTGGACTTATTGCTCCCCATATTCCCCTCGTTCAAGAGGTAAAAGCCGCGGACAGAGGCGGAGACAGACGTGCCGCCGGGTTCGTCAGGTTCTTCGGGCCTGTCCACCGGAACCGGCTCCGGTTCGGGCACTATGTCATCTTTCCGGCACGAAGCCAGCACGAGGCAGAACACTGCCATAAGGGATAAAAAATACGGTTTACTCATATATCTATTTTTAAAATCAGTTTATAATTACGTCCCGGCATCGGATAATTCAACACCACGTCATAGTATTGGTTCAATACATTGTTCACCTCCGCCGATAGCTTGCACTCCCGCTTCATCAGCCTGAAGGCCTTGCCCATCGTGAGGTCGTGGGTGTACCAGGGCTGCTCGTAGTTCTCGCGGATATTGGACGAGTTGTGCCAGCGTTCGCCCACATAAATAAAGCTGTAATTCATGTCCCACGACTTCCAGCGGAGGCTGGCCACCGCCGAGCCGTTGTGACGGGGAATGTAAGCAATCTGGCGCCCCCAGGTTCCCGCCTGCGGGTCGTTGTCGGAAGGGTCGCTAAAGTCTTGCGCCCTCTGAAACGTATAGTTCAGGCCCGTATGGAGGCGCATCCCGTAAGGCAAGGCCCAGTCTGCCTGCGCAGATACGTCTATGCCCCTGATTTCCACATAGCCCAGGTTCATCATCATCCAGCGATACTGGCCGTTGCCTTTGGGTACGGCAATGATTTTGTCGGTCACTTCATTGTAATAAGCGTCTGCCCGTACGTCTAAGCGGGCTACGAGGCCGCGCGTCCACTCCGCAGCGTACTGGAAGCCCAGGTTGTATTGCGTAGTATATTCGGGCCGGAGGGCGATATTGCCCACATCCGTATAGTATAAATCATTGAACGTAGGCATCCGGAAAATCCGCTTATAGAAGGCCCGGAGGCTCAGGGGCGAGAGAAGCCCGGCCTCTCCGGCAGGCTGCCACGAGAGAAACACGGCGGGCGTATACTCCTGCTTGTTGCCCGGCGCACCGGTCTGCGCATCGGGCAGGGCGCGGGTTTGCGCGGCGGCCTGCGTATCCGCCTGCGCGCCGTACAGGATGCGCGTAACGTTCTCAAACACGAATGTAGCCAGCAGGCTTGCCTGCATCTTCAGCCGTTTCCATTCAAAAGCCGTAGCCGCAGCCGCAAGCGCCGTATTCCTCCGGGGATAAACGAAATCCTGCAACGAAGCGTCCAGTATATTCCACTGCCAGTCGGCCGAGAGGCTCGCCTCCCACCTGGGCCGGATGGAATACTTGCCGGCAAAGGAAGCATACGCCTCCTGCTGGCGAAACGTATTGTCTATATACATCAGGGTGGTATCGGGATTGAGGTAACGCATCCGGTCGTTGGCATACTTCAGGCTGGCCAGCGCCTCCAGTCTTTCGGAGAGCTGCTTCTGAAAACTCCCCTGCACGAAGAAGTTCCTGTCCCACTGCCGCTGCGAGCGTTTCCATATATTATTGACGATGGCGCCCGGTATGCCTTTCTCCGAATCGTAGAAATAGGCTTTGGCGTTCCATTTCCCGCCTTCCGTATAGCCGTGCAGCCCTCCCTCCAGGCGCAGGGAATGAATATCCCCGTTCTTGCGTACGGCGGTAGTATCCCAGGCTACCGTTCCGTCGTGCAGCTCCTTGCGGTAGCGAAAGGGGTATTTGCCCGAAGCATAAATATACTCGGCGCTGAACGAAGAGCTGAGGCCGGCGCCTATCTTCTGTTCCCATAGCACGGAAGGGTTTGCAAGGCCGAAAGAGCCGGTGCGGAAAATGGCTTTGAGGTTGGCCGTCTTCCCCCCGGCAAAGCGCGGCCGCCGGGTGCGCAGGTAGATAGTCCCTGCCGAACCGAAATCTTTGGCCGACTGGAATATTTCGCTCTTCTGCCCGTTGTAGAGCGAGATTTCTTCAATATTGTCTAACGAGAATTTACCCAGGTCTATCTGTCCGTTCTGGGCGTTGCCAAGCTGGATGCCATCGTAGAACACGCCCATGTGGTTAGTCCCCATGCTGCGGATATCCACGGTCTTCAGCCCGCCTACGCCCCCGTAGTCTTTGATTTGCACGCCCGAAAAATAGCGGATAGCGTCGGCCACGGAGAAGCTGCCGAGCGCTTCCAGCTTCTCGCCCGACAGCTTTTGCGAGGGGATAACCTCGGCATAACGGTTGGCCACTACCGTCACCTCGCCCAGATGCTGGATACTGTCTAATTTGCTCTGGGCAAAAGAGAATACAGGCGATGCAAACAACAGGCCTGCGCAAAACGTTCTGACAACAAACATAAAAAGCCGTTTTAATATAACTACTCAAACAGCTTTCGCGAAGGAAACTAAAACGATGATGGGATAAACCCGACAGCAAAAAACCCCGGCTATCCTGCCGCCGGCCTGCCCTGTCCGTCTCAAGCTTTATTCCTCGAAAGCCTTAAACCTGTTAACAATTCTGGCCGGTCTTCTGACTTACTCCCTCTTTGAAACCTCCTTCCCATCCTTATCCGGACAGTGGATTGAGCATCGTTCAAAGACTTTCTGGCGGAGCTTACAGCAGCGGGTCTGTCCAGGATTTGCACCTGATTCCCTTTTCAATGCGTATCCGAAGCATACGGAACGGCATCGCCAAAATCTGGAGACAAATATAGCGAAAAGCATACACTTTTTGATACGGCAGGCTTGGATATTTCATTAATTTTCTCTTTTGTAAAATAATTTTACTATAATCTTTGCGCCTGCATTGGTTCGCTTTCCCGTTTCCGCGGGAAGCGATTAAAAGGGAATCAGGTGTAAATCCTGAACAGACCCGCTACTGTAAGTCCTATGTAACATTATTCCGGCAATACTCCCGCCACTGGTTCGCCTGCGAACCGGGAAGGCCAGCCGGAAAGAGGACAAGTCAGGAGACCTGCCATGCAGCAAACAGTAAAATCAGGCATCCCCTGGATGCGGCCTACGGTTCGGTTACCATCCGGGTGAAGCCATACGTGCGCGTGACGGACGTTTCGCTCACAACCCAGGGAGACCGGTTATTAAGAGGTTCGTCTGTCCTTTTACAGGGTGTAAATTCTATCGCCATAGTAAGTCCCGGAAACGCGAATAACAAAATATCTACGAGTTCATTCAAATAGGTTTCTACTTCTTCGTCAAAAATGATTCTCATTCCTCAAAAAGAGTGTCAATATGTTTAAAAACTCGTTTTTTTAGTTCTTTACCTGTTATACCTCGTTTTAAATCTTCATCGGTTATCACTCGTTCAGATACAACCAAGTGAATAAATTTGTTTCCACGCTTAACAACTACCTTTTCTTTTTCGGCCAGTTCTAAGTATTTCTTTTGTTCGTTCCGTAGATCTGTAGGACTAATGACTATCCTATTCTTTTATTTTTATGTACAAAATTATGTACGCAAGTTTAGTGATAGTTTTGAATAATGAAAAACAAATCCTGGTGAAATGAACTTTCTTTTTCAGAAAACAATTTTTTACGTAAATTTGCGCCCTGAAAATTAACTCATGGATAATAATAAGGAACCTTTGATAGAGGTGGGCGAGTTTATTGCCGAATATGCTTCGCACATGATGGGGTGCGGCATTCATACGTCGCGGGTGATACGGAGCAGTAAAAGGATTGCCGAAGCTTACGGTTATCATACGCACATAAGCGTATTCCAGAAAAGTTTGATATTGACCTTGCACGACGGCGAGACGAAGGAATACCATAATGCGGTGGTAGACATCCCTGTCCTTCCCATCAGCTTTGAACATAACTCGGAACTAAGCGCATTGAGTTGGGAAACGTACGACGAACGCCTTTCGCTTAAGGCCTTGCGCGAAAAGTACGGAAAGATTATAGCGGCTCCGCCTATCCGCCCGCTCTTTGTATTGCTGCTTGTGGGCTTTGCCAACGCCTCTTTCTGCCGGCTTTTCGGGGGCGACTGGATTTCTACCGGGATAGTCTTTTTTTCCACGCTGGCCGGTTTGTACCTGAAGCAAAGGACGTCGGCCCGCCTCAATCATTACTTGGTCTTTATCCTGTCCGCCTTTATTGCTTCCCTTTGCGCTTCTACGTCGTTGATTTTTGATACCACTTCGGATATAGCCCTTGCCACCAGCGTGTTATTCCTGGTTCCGGGCGTACCGCTCATCAACGGGGTTATTGATATTGTAGAAGGACATACGTTAACGGGTTTCGCCCGGCTTACGCAAGCCTCCTTATTGATTGTTTGCATAGCCATCGGCTTGGCTTCCACCCTGTTTTTAGTTAAAGATAGTTTGATATGATAGTAATGGATATTCTTTCCGACGCTTTTTTTGCAGCCATCGCGGGTATTGGTTTCGGCGCTATTTCCAACCCTCCGCTCAGGGCCTTTCGTTATATCGCTTTACTGGCTGCCACAGGGCACATGTGCCGTTACTGCCTGATGGTATATGCCGGGTTCGAGATTGCCGGGGCTTCCCTGACAGGCGCTTTTATCATCGGGCTTGGGAGTCTGTGGTTCGGGAAGAAAGTTTATTCACCCATGACGGTACTTTACATTCCGGCCTTACTGCCGATGATTCCCGGTAAATTCGCTTACAATATGGTGTTTTCGCTAATCATGTTTTTACAATCCATCGACCATCCGGTTGAAAAAGTAAAATATATGGAGATGTTCTTCTCTAATACCATCATTGCAACGACCGTCGTTTTTCTGCTGGCTGTAGGGGCTACGCTGCCGATGTTTTTATTCCCCAGGCGGGCTACTTCACTAACCCGCCATAAACAATAATCAGCTTTCGCCTATCCTTAACACTTCTTTTCCCGCTTCTATTACTTTCGCATCATGGCTGGCAATAATGAAACCCATCCCTGTTTGCGTATTCAGGCGCTGCATCAGGCAGATGATATTTTCGGCGTTCCGTTTGTCTAAGTTAGCAGTAGGTTCGTCGGCGAAGATGATCTTCGGGTTGGTAACAATGGCCCGTGCAATAGCCACCCGTTGCTGTTCTCCCCCTGAGAGTTCTCCTGGTTTCCGGTTTAATTTGTCTTTTAATCCCACACGATCCAATACATCGTTGGCCCGTTCGGTTTGCTCTTTCCGGCTATAATTAAACAGGGTGAGGGGCAAGGCCACATTTTCCAAAGCCGTTAACACGGGTATCAGGTTGAACGACTGAAAAACGAAACCGAAGTTGTTTTTCCGTATTTCCGTCAGCGCCTTATCTTTCCCGAAATCTACTTCTTCCCTGTTGAAAAGATAAGTCCCGCTATCCGGTTTATCCAGCGTTGCCAGGATGTTTAAAAGGGTTGATTTCCCAGAGCCGGAAGGACCTGACAGAATGGCAAAACAATCTTCTTCAAACGCACAGGAAAAATCGGTTAACACCTGGTTTTTAACCTTACCCATCCGGTAATATTTATTGATTTTACTTAGTTTGATAAATGTATTCATAGCGATTATTTTTAAAAATGACAACTTAGTAGCAGAGCTGTTTGCGAGTCAAATACAGCCAACGAATTAGCGAATATCATCGATGAAAGTTCTATCTGGAAGTTATTCTTTTTCCAAACGAATAACGGCGATACTATCAACTGATTAGAGAATAAATCAAAAAATGTTCTCACTTGCATATTCAATCTGTCATATATATCCTTTATTTCTGCACTTGCATATAAAGTATGCTTTCCGATGCTTACAGGGTCGTATATTATACTGTTTTGAGGCAGGTATTTCTTAAAATCCGCCACTTCTTCCCGGCTCAGGAAGTCTTCCCTGAAACGGTATTCCAACCGGGCGCCTAAAGAGGCGTTAAAGGCATACGAAACGCCTGACACAATTTCCGGATAAAACCTTGCCGCCCTGTTGCGGGGAGGTATTAATTCGCCCTCCTTCCCTACCCGGTAACTCTTGGAATAGTTGCGGAAGACGCCTTCGGCATAGGTGATAAAGCGGTCGCCTCCGTATGAAATATCATACCCTATCTGCTGATACCGGGTATATTCGAGGAAAGAAACGCTTGCATCAATACGCTTGCCCGTATAATTATATTTAAGGGAATAACTGAAATCTTCCGCCTTTTTCCCCGGGAATACGTAAACGTCTAATGAACCCGTAGTAAACAAGCAGGTATAATTTAGCTGAAAAATGCCTTCCAGGCGGTTTTGTGTGCGGAAAGGGTCTTTCTGGATATAGAAATTGGTTGGGTTCCAAAGCATGCCGGTTCCCCAGTCGAGGCGTTTTTTGCCAACTGTCCAATGATGGCTGCCTTTCCACGAAAAACGGGTATATAGTTCCCTGAATGTGAAGCGGACAGAATCTTTATCAAAATTATAATTCGTAAGATTGCCTTCCGCCTGAAGCGTATTCAGCAACCCACCCCAATCATTCCCGGCCGTTACGACCGGGTAGAGTTCCGTTAGGGAAGACAGTTTATCTATCTTCATCCGGTTGTCTTTATTTATAATAGAAGCTTTATCCGGATGGTTATATTGGTTTTTCAATTCCACTATCAGTTGGTAATCCCAGACTGTAGACTGTCCGTTACTTAGCAAAGGCAACAGGGAAAACAAGAGTATAGACATACCGTATTTAACACTTTTCATGGCTTATTGCTTTAGGGAACCCAAGGTAAAAAAGACTTCAGGCCTATTTTGTCTGCGTTTGCAGTTTTCATAATACATTTTGGTAAATGAATTGCCCATCAACTCGTCTTTTATAATCATTTCATTCATATAGAGCGTATTATCAGGCTGTGCTTTATAGATATATTCAATTGTTTTGATAAGCTTTCCAGATAGGCTGAACATCTTCTGGCTCAAGGGAATATTCCTTTTGGGGTCGAAAAGTACCACTACTTTATTATACGAAACGGAGAGGTTTTTCGCTTTCAGTTCCAAATGAAGTATTGCTCCATCCGGTTGTTCGCCGGCAACCAAATCGTAATCTTTGGCGAACTCAATACGCATCAGGTCGCGGTTGGAAGCATCGCTACCCATAAAGGATTGTTTGAGAGGTAGCTTGATTACTTTGCTTGTCCGCGGCATGTACATCCACATATTTGATTCGTCGTTGAGTATCCGGCGGCCTTTTTCTACGGCAGGTTCTACAAATTCCATGCGCATTTTCGCCTCTTTCCTGTAAAACTCAATCCTATAATATTTGATGAGCTTATCGTTTTTGTAGACTTCCATCCTGATACCGGCATATTCTACATACAAGGATTTATCTATCAGGGCAAGGTAATCGGGTTCTGTCGCCTGTACGGACACGTTCGTGCTTATGTACAGGATGCTTATCGTTATAAAAAGCGCTTTCATATTTTCATTAATTAGTATGTATTATTTAATAATTTGACAATTTGCCTGTTATTCATGCCCGTAAGGGAGAGCCAGGTAGCCGCTAAAGGATAAACGATGGCTACCAATGCGGCGGTAAAGACGTCTGCCGGCTCTACTTCGGGCTTAATAACAGACGATCCAAAGGCAAACGACGCCGAGTTCCCAAGATACAGCCCGTCTGATACATTTATTATATAGATCGCCGGCAACGCCACCCCTAATCCTGTGAAGAGAAACAACAAGCTGATATACACAGACTCGAACAGGAATATCCGCTTGACCGCCCCCCGGGTAAATCCAAAGGAGAGTAAAGTACCAGTTTCTTTACGCCGTTCGTTGATATTCTCCGTTTGCATCGCCCAAATCCCTACAAACGAAATAAATAGAAGGAAAGAGGCCATACCCGACATGGCATATTTGTTGATACCCGACAGCGTCTGAGCCGTACTGAGGTTGTCTGTATAGGCTTCTATGGTTATCCAGGGATGATGAATTTCTTCCCTGAGACGTTTTTTTACCTTATCGGCTTGGCTGAAATTGGCTATATCAATGAGTATGTGAGTGGGAAGGTTTATGTAGTAAAGTTCTTTTGCCTGTTCGTAAGAGGAATAAATAACATACTTATTGGCTTGCGAGGTATCAAGGAAAAGGCCTGTTACGGTATAATCCTGCATATTGATCGTACCTTCGGCAGACTGGATAACGACAGAGCAATCATCGCCCACTTTCAAACCGGTTTCTCCCGCCAGGCCCCGGCTGATAACGATTCCATCCGGGAGTTCTTCCCAATCCGCCGAGCCTTCAAGCAGCTTGACGGTTTCCATGAACAAGGGAAGTTCTTCCGGAGTAAGCCCTTCTATCCGGGTGCGTTTATTGCCATCAGACGCATATAGCATGGCATTATGAGCAATGATGCGAGGACGGTAACCGGTTATTTCCGGGGTATTACCGAGAACGGATAGCAGGTTGCTGTATATTTCGTCTCCCGCCTGTTTGTTGTCACAGGTTATTAATTCTTGTTTCAGCGTGAGGGTTACAGCGCCCGTTTCAAACTGAATATTACGTGTAACGATCTGATTCATAACACCTCTCGATAGAGAGAAGATAAAAACGACAGCTATAACGGCCAGTGCAATACCTACTCCGTTAAGCCGGACAGAACGGAAGTTTTTATGTACATTCCGGATAGCTAATTTAATATAGATGAGCATGGTAATTGTCAGTTAGTAATAAGTGAATGAATTTTCATTTTCTTCAATTTACGGATACTTATCAGCGCCGAAAGGGTAGCGGTGACGCCAAACAGGAAGGTTACATAAAGGAAGTCCGGAAAAGAGGTTACAGGCAGAAGCTTGTCGGTCATCAGGGCTGCTTGCATATATTCGGAAGTTATTCCGATACCTGTCTGCGGCAGTGACGCCAACAGGATATGCAGCAACAGATAACTTGCTGTAACAGAAATAAATGTTATCAGTAAGTATTCGAAGCAAAGCAACAGGCTTACCCTTGTCCACGAAAAACCGATTGCCAGGAGGATTCCTATCTCCTTCCGCCGCGAACGCACCACAAGCGATGTAAGCGTTACCAATATAATGAGACTGAACGAGATAAAGACGATCTGCGTGATAACTCCTCCCCCGTTCCATACGTTTACAATGGCGCTCATAAGGGGAACGGTTTGCCTCCAGGTAGCTACGGTTAATGCGGGATTTGATACTTTTAAATAATTTCCGGCAGATCGTATCTCCTCATGCGTAAAATCCTTTCCAGCAGCATGATTGACGATCAGTTCAACAGCCTGCCCTTCGGGAATCTCTGCTATTTCCTGTCCAAACCGATAGGGTATGAAGGCAGTATAGTTTAAAAAGATAGCCAATCCTTTTTCCTCAAAAATACCTGATACAACGCCCAGCGCGTCTGACATATAGTCGTTCACATTCGTAGCCAGGAGTAATAACGTATCGCCCACCCTACAGAGAAGGTTCCGTGCAAGGCTCTCGCTGATGATCATTTCACACTCTTTTTCCGGCATCCTTCCCTTGTCAATAGACAACATTTCGCCTATCCGCCGGAGGTGATTATCCTCAAGCGCATGGACGTTTGTGTATGATGTTTCGCTCCCGTAGGAGACAAGTACGCCGAGGCGTACCCGGCGGTTCAGCAGAGCCTCAGGAAATATTGTTTCCAATTTTTTCAAATTATTTTCATCATCAATAAATAAGTCTTGTTCGTTTAGTTGCGATTCTAATATATTTATATCACCGTTTTTTCCGGATACGATTAGTAATTGCCCCGATATTACTTGGTCAATACTCCTTTTCAATCCTTCCTCTATACCATTTATAATCGCATAATCCGCCAAGATAATCAAAGAAGGTATCAAAATAGAAGAAAAACAAAAGATTGTTTGCTTTCTCTTTCTTTTTATATTATTTATAATATATTTCATTAATATCATTTTCATATTATATATGTTATTATATTTATTATCTATTATTCTTTTACTAATTAAAAATATCATCATTATATTATCATGCAAATATTTTTAATTACGATTTATTTTAGTTGTATAATATTATCTGTTTATTGTTATCGTTTCTTTTCGTATAAAGCAACACAAATCCTGTGCACACTTTACAGAGCGCCTGCAAAAGGGAGAAGACTTGCCTCTACCCCCATCCATATCAAGACAGTATAGGAGGGGGATTAATCGTTAATCATTCATCCTTGAAAGGTATATAGCTTTTGAGTGCATCGACATATTGTTCGAAAGCTTTAACACCTTCGGGCGTTATTTTACAGAGGGTACAGGGCATTTTGCCTTTATAGGTTTTTTCTATTTCAATATAACCTGCTTTACTTAGTTTGTCGATTTGCACGCTGAGGTTACCGGCTGTAGCTCCTGTTTGTTCGCGTATGTAAACAAAGTCGGCATCTTCAACCGAGAGCAGGAGCGACATAATTCCAAGCCGCAATTCAGAATGAAGTAACGGGTTTAGCTCTTTAAACATCACTGGGCGGTTTTGCTTTTATAATTCAGTATATGGCCGGGGACAACAAATACCAGCACAAACAGAGCGACAAGTAACAACAATCTGTTTTCATCCTGCAACCAGAGGGCTGCGGGCGATATAACCATCCCGGCTATACCGGCAATGGCAACAGAAGGTATCCTTACGGCAAGCCCCGTCAACGCAGTAGCCATTCCTAACAATAAGACCGAAAAGAAGAGGCTTTCCATCTGGACAAAAAGAAGCGTAAACCCACAAACGATAATAATGGTAAAACCGGTAAGTATCCAGATATATTTAATGATCCGGTCTACATAGGTTGTTTTGTCCATCATATTTTTGTAGATGCGAATTACAACAGGCCATAAAATAAGCGGAAGTGCAAACCAGAGTAAATTCCACTGCCATGCATCCGTCGCACGAAGCAGTAACCATATAACAAGGGCAAACGCCACACTGACATACCCGAAAAGAAGGAACGGCCGTCCACTACCCACAGCCAACTTATTCCGGGTATTACGAATCATTTGAGCAATCAGCTCAAGACTTTCTTTCTCATTGATTTTCCGATCTTCCATATTATTTATTATAAAGTGATTTATTTTATAAACTTCATTTGTCTAAAAAAACGGAATCTGCTTCCGTTCATTTCTTCACAACACAAAGATAATAAGTTTATTTTATAAACCACTTTACTTAATCATTATTAACCTTATAATATATGTGGAAGGAAACAGAGTAACCAGGCTTCCTGTATCGCTCAGAATCCTGTATATTTACCCTGGGACAATCTTATCAAAACCACTCGTCGCCAATACTTCTACATAGAATCCCGATACCTGCAATAATATTATAAGATTTGAGATGTCCCATCCTTTCGCAGAGCCGATCCATTCAATTTCAATGAGATTTATCCAAATCAGATGCCACCGGCCGCCGGTTCTTCCCTTACTTTTCTCTATTTTAATCCAAAACAAGATCGATTTACAAATATCATATTGTAACGAATAAGGCCTGATTTATAACAAAACTCGCTAATAATCCATACAAAATGCAAGAAAAACAGTTTTTTTGAAAGCTATTAATCGTTTTTTCTGTCTTTTTGTAAAACAACAACCCCTAAATACAGCGAATATTTACTGATTATCTTACCCTTGGTGCAAAATACGCACAGCATTCAATAGTTATCAACTATTATGGCACATGGAAAAACACGAAAAGGGAGGCAAAAGGGACGAATGGAGGGTTGAAGGACACACTCGTTAAATAGAGTTAAAAGTTATTCTTAGGTATTTATTTCTTACTGGAAAAATACTACGATGTGGTAATTTTATGCTCTGATGAGAAGGGGGTAATGTGCTAAAGTAGAATTATATTAACCGAAGATATGGGTGGAAACAATATTGGCAACGGTTGCAGATTTTACTAAATAGATTGATATTATGGATTATGCAATTGGAAGCGCCGATGCTTTCCGAAGCGTATATGAATGAATGTATTTGTCTGAAAAACAAAAAGATAATTTTGTTCTGGAATTATTCATCAATAAATATATATCGTATGAAAACTTATCTTTTACTTAGCCTTTCTGTATTATTATCATTATCATGCGGACACAAAAAGAGTAGTGAGACTACTGTCACGGTAGAAGAGAAAGACGTTGTAAACCTGATTCTTGACACCGATTTAGGGCCCGACTACGATGATGTAGGCGCAATGGCCCTTATGCACGCTCTGGCTGATAGCGGCCTGGTAAATATTTTGGCGACCGTTTCTTCTAATAAAGACGAGCGGGTGATTCCTTGTATAGAAGTATTGAATTATTATTTCAACCGCCCGGCTATTCCGGTAGGAGCTCCCAAAAATGAAGGAGGGGCGTCGCTGACTACCTGGCACAAGGATAAATGGACGGATTTTTTACCGTCTGTCTATGAGCATAAAACAAAGAAAACATCAGACGCGCCGGATGCAGTGAAAGTTTACCGCCGGATTCTCAGCGAACAGGAAGATCATAGCGCAACGATTTGTACGCTTGGTTTCTTTACAAACCTGAAAGATTTGTTGCTTTCTACGGGAGATGAATATAGCTCGCTATCCGGTAAAGAATTGGTCGATAAAAAGGTAAAGCGCTTGGTTTCGATGGCTGCCCAGTTTCCCGAAGGACGTGAATTTAATGTCTATTGTGATATACCGGCATCGAAAATAGTAATCGACGAGTGGCCTACAGAGATCATTTTCAGTGGTTTTGAAATAGGAGAAGTGGTACTGACAGGAAAGCAAACGGCAAAAATGCCGGTAACTAACAGCCCTGTAAAAGACGCCTATGAAATGTGCCTGAAAGAAGGCGATTTCGATGGACGTAACAGTTGGGACCAAACGGCTGTTTTAGTGGCGATAAAAGGATATGAACCCTATTATTCAACCGAAAAGGGAACGGTATCCGTAGACGACAATGGAGCCAACACATGGAGCCCGTCTGAAAACGGGAAACATATCCGCCTCATCGAACAAATGCCGCCTGCCCGGGTAGCTTCTTTAATTGAATCCTATATGATGCACCAACCTGTCGCAAAATAATGACATAACGAATATTTATGATAACCCTCTTTATCTTCATCGAGGATCATAAAGTAAGTGGCATTATGCCACTGATATATTTCCCATACAGGATTATCCCGCTCGTCAAATGTACATTTCTCAGTTTGCTTCAAAGTCCAGCCGGTATACGATCCCTGATGGGTTAAAGAGGATATGCTGCCGATAGTAAAAGGTATTATTTTATCAGGCATTGGCTTTATTTCCACTGATTCTTTGGTGTAATAAACCCTGAGCCAGTCATTATATTCCTGATTCCCAAACCCGAATACCAGACCTTTGTCGTTGGTATACGGATAACATAGTATCTACCCATTCCTCCTCGTTGTTTGGCCCTATGATTCCACAAGACCAGGTTGTCAAACATAATCCAATTGTTAAAAGCAACGCTAAACGATTGGCTTTTCCAATTCTTTCCGTCATGCTTTTGTTTTTTAAAGTGTTTTCTTCCCTGTAAAAGAACCTCCGTTTGTGCCTCCCTTCCATGAGGTTGTCCATGTTCCGCTTATAGCTCCGTTACCGTCAAATTTACCTGAATAAGTCATTGTAACCTCTAACCCCATAAATGTAGTCTGTGAACTTCCCCTGACTGAACCATCCTTACCAATGTCTCCTTTGAAAGAGTAACTTATACCGTCGGCGCCTCTTGATATACCCCAATAAGCATTGTCGTTACGTATTATGTTAAATACGCCTTTATGATCGTTGCCTTCGACGGAGGTTCCTTCGAAGGCCGACGCCACATTTGTACTTGTTTGTTTGAGCACAGCTACCAATACATCATCATGTCCTTCAATCTGAATAGCTGAAATAACCGGATTTGTCCCATCGCTTTCCACACTAAATGTAAATGAGGAAAAAGCTCCGACAAATGTAGCATTATCAATCGCTTGTCCTTTTATAAATGTGTTTGTTCCGGTCAATTCATCCGTTTTATTGTTAATAGCGATGTATGCTTTGGCTTCGTTATTACCATTGTTAATCTCAATTTTAACAGTGCCGGATGAACCTACAAGTATGGCTTTGTATAGTCCGAAGTTTGAATTATCAAACTCTGCTGTTGTTTCGGCGTCCGGGATGTTTTTCGCGTTTACCGTTACGCTCTTATCGGCATATTTGCCGTTGTCACCGGCTGCTGTGGCACGGATGATGGCTGTACCTGCTTCTACGCCGGTAACTACTCCCCCGCTAACGGTGGCAATGTCAGGGTGCAGACTTTCCCATATTACGTCTTTGTTGGTCGCATTGCCGGGCAAAATAGTAGCAGACAGAGTTATGGTCTCACCAACGGTTATTGACATCTCAGTGTCCGGAGTAATGGCTATGCCGGTTACAGCGATTATTGCTGAGGATACGGTTACTTTGCAAATGGCAGTCTTGTTGCCGTCTTCGGTAGTCGCGGTATATCGGTTGTCCCTTCCTTTATCGCAGAAACTGTACCGCTGTTCACCGTTGCCACAGAGGTATTGCTGCTATTCCATATTACTTTCCGGTTCGTAGCGTCATCAGGTATGATAGTATAACTAAGTGTTTCGCTCTGCCCTTCGGTAAGTGTAAGCGTGGATTTGTTCAATGTAATACTTGTTACCGATTGAGTATTGTCGCCATCGTCGCAAGCGGTCCATGCAAGCGCCATAATAGTGATAGCAAGTGTGTTTAAAAATAGTTTTTTCATTGTTTTTTAATTTATAATTGATTCTATTTTACAAATTCAAGTGTTTAGCAAAAATATCAGGTTAAACTAAAACAGCATATAATATATGTGTTATTGTGTACGACAGTAAGTGATACTATTTACTACACATTTTCGTCATTCGTCTTTAATAAGACAAATAAACTATTCTAAAAAATTGGCGATTTTCCGGAATCACAAGTAATAAAGCAAACGCTTTACCAATATGTATTCAATGCTCTAATTAATTTCTTCCCATAAGCGAAATATTCTCGGATTCATG
>JAIRKZ010000153.1 GCA_031259845.1 Tannerellaceae bacterium
ATGCTTCCAGACCTATTTTTCATTTCCCTTATAAAGATAGACAACTCCTTGCAACACCCAAAAATACAAAAATAAATTTATAGTCTGTTGATTATTAATAGTTTAAATTGGTGTTGCAAATAAAGTGCGGAAAACAGGATAAATATACTTTGTTGCAACGGCGTATAGATAAACATAGAAGACATCATACAATTGTTCAAAAGCTTTGGCATCTCCTTCATTAATACGATCTACAATGTTTTTCTCTACAACAATCACCTATTATTCTTTCTTCTCCCTATAGCTATTCTTCCGTATTTTCTTTCATGTTATGGAAAACATTCTGAACGTCTTCGTCTTCTTCCAATTTATCAATTAATTTATACACAGACTCTCTTTGTTCATCGGTTAGTTCTTTCACATCGTTGGGAATTCGTAAAAACTCCGCGCTGTTTATTTCATATCCATTCTCTTCCAACCATTTCTGAATGGCGGCATTTTGGGCAAATTCTCCGTAAAGGATAATTTCGTCTTCGTCTTCCTCTACCTCATCTACTCCATAATCAATTAATTCCAGTTCTAAATCTTCCAACGAAATGGCGTCTTTTTTCACGATATGGAATACGCATTTATGGTCGAAAAGGAATTCAAGGCTACCGGACGTTCCTAATGAACCGCCATGTTTATTAAAATAACTGCGTACATTGGCTACGGTACGGGTTGTATTATCGGTAGCCGTTTCTACAAAAACAGCAATACCGAAAGGGGCATACCCTTCATAATTCATTTCTTTATAATCGGTATAATCTTTGGATGTGGCTTTCTTTACAGCTCGTTCCACATTCTCTTTCGGCATATTTTCCTTTTTGGCCTGTTGCATCAATACACGCAAACGGGGGTTACTGTCCGGTTCTGAACCGCCTGCTTTTGCTGCAATTGTTATTTCTTTACCTAATTTGGTAAATACGCGGGCCATATTTCCCCAACGTTTAAATTTCTTTGCTTTGCGGTATTCAAATGCTCTTCCCATATTTATTAACAATTTATATTAACTATTACTGATCCCTTATCTTAATTGTGCTCCAAGTTTTTGTTCCAGGTTGGTTTGCAGCTTCTTCATGATACTGTCAATTTGTTTGTCCGTCAATGTTTTGTCTTCGTCTTTCAGATAGAAACTAACGGCATACGATTTTTTCCCCGAAGGCAGGTTCTTTCCTTCATACACATCAAACAGGCTTACTTTCTTCAAAAGCTTTTTCTCGCTCTCATTTGCTATCTTTTCAATTTCTTCAAATTGTATATGCTTATCCAGTAACAAGGCTAAATCACGTTTTACTGCGGGGAATCTGGATATTTCCCGAAAAGTGACCTTGTTCTTTCTTGCTTCTTTCGTCAACAATGTCCAGGATAATTCGGCAAAATATACTTCCGAATCAATATCGAAGACCTTGCAACGTTGTTTGTTTACAATACCCAGCGTTCCTAACCGGCGGCCCTCCTTAGTAGTAATGCTTAATCCGGCTGCATAGATATCATCGGAAAGATGGCCGAAAATAACCGTATGCATAGTAATGCCCAGACGAGTCAATATGTTTTCCACATACGCTTTCAGTTCATAGAAAGACGACATTTCATCTGGATGCGCCCAGTTATTTTCTACCCGGTTGCCGCTTACCCATAAACCCAATCTGTAATCTTCACTATATCCGGCAAGCGGATATCCTTCTTTCTTTTGCTCTATGGCATAATCATAACAATTTCCGAACTCGAAGAAACGGATATTTCCATTTTTATGTTTTTCATTATATTCAATACTTTCCAGCCCTCCGAAAAGTAATGTTTGCCGCATGCCGTTCAAGCCCGAACTGATGGGGTTTTCCAGTAATACGCAATGGGCTTCGGGGTAAGTAGATAAGGCGGCATAATAATCCGAACGTGTTAACGAATTATTCATGATCTCATGAAAACCGGCTCCGCATAATTGTTCCGCAATAAGATTCTGCAATTTATAGCTACGGTCTGTCGGCGTTTGATAACTCAGGCTCGATTTTACGTCTTCGCCGGTTTCTACATTATTATATCCATAGATACGCAGAATATCTTCAATAAGGTCTACATCCCGTTTTACGTCTATGCGGTATAACGGAACATGGCAGATTATGCCTGTATTTGTTTCCGAAACGATTGTAATTTCCAAGCTGGAAAGGATACTTCTAATGGTGTCCTTAGGTATTTCTTTGCCTGTCAATTTATTAATTTTGTCGTAAGTAACTTCAACGGTATACGGATTCGCTTGTACAGGATATACATCCTGTACTTCGCCTGCGATTTCTCCGCCTGCAATCTCTTTAACCATAAGGGCGGCCAACTTCAATACATACAATGTATTATTCGGGTCGAGCCCTCGTTCGAAACGAAAAGAAGAATCCGTATTCAGGCCGAAACGGCGCGCTGTTTTACGTATCCAGGTCGGATTAAAGTTTGCCGACTCAAGGAATATATTCCTTGTTTGTTCCGTAACACCGGAATCCAAGCCGCCGAATACGCCTCCAATACACATGCCTTCTTCATTGGCGTTGCATATCATCAGATCGTTAGCGGTAAGTGTCCGTTCCACCTCATCGAGCGTAACGAACGCAGTTCCTTCCGGCAATGTTTTGACGATTACCTTTTCTCCCGTTATTTTATCCGCATCAAAAGCATGAAGCGGCTGTCCCATCCCATGTAATATATAATTGGTAATATCCACTACATTATTAATCGGACGCAGGCCTATCGCTTTTAAGCTATTTTGCAGCCATTCCGGGCTTTCTTTTATCGTCACTCCTTTTATCGTCACTCCCGAATAACGGGGGCATGCTTCGGTATTCTCTACCGTAACGGTAATAGCCAGCGACGGGTCGCCTATCTTAAAATCATCTACCGGAGGGCGGTTCAATCCGGTCGTTTTGCCATTTTGTTTCAGATAAGCAGCCAAGTCGCGCGCTACGCCGAAATGCGAAGTTGCATCCACCCGGTTGGGCGTTATATCTACTTCAAGTACATAATCGCTCTTTACATTAAAATATTCTTTAGCCAATGTCCCTGCAACTGCATCCGAAGGGAGAACGATGATGCCTGCATGGCTGGTTCCCAAGCCAATTTCATCCTCGGCACAAATCATCCCCTGCGATTCCACGCCGCGTATCTTTGATTTCCTGATAGTAAACGTTTCTTCTCCGCTATATAATTTAGTGCCGATGAGGGCGACTACCACTTTCTGCCCTGCGGCAACATTGGGAGCGCCGCATACAACAGGCAAAGGCTCTCCGCCGCCTACATTAACGGTTGTGATATGCAAATGGTCGGAGTCAGGATGGGGCTCACAGGTGAGTACTTCTCCGATGACTAATCCTTCCAGTCCTCCCTTAATCGTTTGCACTTCTTCTACTCCGCCGGTTTCCAAACCGATAGAAGTCAATGCTGCCGATACTTCTTCAGGCTGTAAATCGAAATCAAGATATTTCTTTAGCCAGTTGTAAGATATATTCATTGTTTAATACGTTTTTTCAAATCTGTAATTTGACCGCCAAAGGTAAGAAGAATTCTTTAAACTCGGTAAATACGTTTCAATAAACCAAGGCAAACGCACGAAAATTAAGTAATCAATTTTTTAAGATACTCCACGTCGTAAGCAGCCTTGAGTCTTCGTTTCTTCAAACTTAGGTTGTCGGGTTGTTCCCGTATAATTTGTAAGGCAAGTTTTCTAA
>JAIRKZ010000196.1 GCA_031259845.1 Tannerellaceae bacterium
CAGACGGCGACTGGGTAGGAAACTACAAATCAGAATATGCCTACGACGCCGCCGGAAGGCAAACCATGTACGCATACTACAACTGGGCAGACGGCGACTGGGCGATAAGGGAACGAAGAACCTACGACAACGAAGACCCGGTATACGCCGATAACATCTACGTAACGACCATTACCCTTACGGAATACTACGGAGAGAGCGTCTTCGAAAGCAGGGGAATCGGCATAAACATTCCCCGGTACGGAATCTACTCCCCCTTTACACACAGCGGGGCAGGCGACGTTGTATACGATTCCGAAGTAGACGGGGCCGGCTGCCTTACGAAGCTAACGGCTTACTGCCAGACGGATGGAAACCGGGACGAGCTATATTCCGGCGAGATGGAATACCGGGACGGTCGCCTGACGGATTTCACCACAACCATCGCCGGCGAAGGCCATATCCGGAATAAAATCGTAAGGCAGTATAATGACGCCGGGCAACAAACGCTGAACGAGATATACTACTGGAATTACGAGACAAACAGCCTGGAGATAAGTGGCAAACAGGTCTATGCCTACGACGACGCCGGGCGGCAGACCCTGTATGAGTATTACTGGTGGAATTACAGTACAAACCGCCTGGAGGCGGACTACAAACAGGTCTATGCCTACGACGAGGCCGGACGGCAGATACTGTATGAGTATTACTACGGCGATGGAATCGGCTTGGGCTGGGAGCTTTCGTCCAGAGATGTCTATGCCTACAATGAGGCCGGGCAGCAGACCCTGTATGGGTATTACAGCCCCCATGATGACTACGGCTACAAATGGGAGCGTGAATACGACGCCGACGGCTACGAATCTTCCTACGCCAACTATTACTGGGACGCCGCCGGCTCCGCGTGGGCAGGAAGAAACAAAGAGGTGTACACCGAACGAAACGAACAGAACAACATAATCATTACCACCCTCTACTCCTGGAATATCAACCGATGGGAAAAGAGCCGCTACCGGATAGAGTATCCGGACGCTACCCAAACGGCGCCCGTCGCCCTGAAGCCTGTACTGTTTGAAGTAAGCTCGGCCTGCGAAGCCAGCTACCCGCTCCGCCTGGAAAGCCTCCTGCCGGGCATAAGCGGATTCGGCGCCCTGAGCTATGACATCTTAATGGTGGACGACCCCGACGACATCGCAGGCGACATCGGCTATACAGACGAAGAGCTGACGATCCCCATCAGGCAGACAGCCTCCAACGGCCAGGAAGCCTTTATCTCCGTTCTTATCACGAGCGAGAACTACAGCCAGTTCGTGGTTACCGTCCGGGTAACCGCCACCGGCAAAACATGGGTGAACATCTCGGCCACGATGGAAGGCGGCGTCTATAACGGCCAGCCTTACGAATTTGACGGACCAATCGTTACAACCAACCTCGAAGGCGAACCCCTTACCCTTGGTATCGCCATAGCTTACGAAACCGAAGGCGGCTCCCGCAGCGAAACGCCCCCGGTGAATGCAGGCAACTACAAGCTGATACTCTATCCCGAAAATGAAGCCGGATACGCCGGAAGCCTCTCCGTAGACTTCAGCATCACGCAACGCCCCATACAGATAGCAGCCGAAGACAAGACCGTTCAGACAGGCGGCGCGCTTCCTGCCTTCACCTATAAAGTAGAAGGAGCCATAGCGGGCGAAACAGCCATTACGGGCGCCCCTGTCCTGTCGTCGCCCACCGCTAACCTGTCGGTAGCCGCTACCTATCCTATCGTGGTAGACCTCACAGGCGTTACGCCCACGGGCAACTACCAGTTTGCCGATAACGCCGCCGTAGCCGGAACGCTTACCGTAACAGGTACTCCGCCCGTAGCGGTAAACGGCGTTACCCTGAACGTATCCGAAGCGGCGCTGGCCGTAGCCGAAACAATCCAGTTGATAGCTACCGTTTCTCCCGCCAACGCTGACAACAAAGGCATTACCTGGCAAACGTCCGACGACGCCGTAGCCGCCGTAGCCGCCGACGGAACCGTAACCGCCCTTGCTCCGGGAACGGCCGTGATAACGGTTATCACCAACGACGGCGGATACAGCGCCATCTGCACGATAACGGTAACAGACAGCAGCGTAGGCGTTGAACAGATTGCGCAAGAACCCGCAGTCTTCTTCTACGAATCTACCCTTACCGTAAACAGCCCGGCAAGCGAAACGATTACCGTATACAGTTTCAACGGCCTGCGGCTCTTCCAGGCTAAGAAGCCTCAGGGCAAAGCCGTCTTCACGATAGCCAACCCTGCCGGCCAACGGTTTGTGATAGTAACAGGCAGCTCCGGCTGGACAACGAAAACAGCCCGGTAAACCTGCCCGGAGACCCCTAAGCGGTAATGCCTTGCCGGAAAGCGAGGCCGCCGCTACATGAAGCGAACCCCAAAAGCGTTGCAACTTTTGGGGTTTTACTGTTTAAGGCGCTTCGCAAAGGTTACAATGGTATCCCGGCATGATGTCTCTTTGACCAGCCGGATTTACCCAGGTTCTGCTGAACGAAATCGTGAGGCGGGATAAAAAACAGGGGGATATCCGGGCGCCTTTTCCAATAAATGTAGTATGTTTGTCGGGAAATAATAATTCCCCTGACTGATGAAACTGAAATATTATACCATCCCAACGGCTGTCTTTTTCGTTGTAGCGGCGGCGCTGATTGCTTATTTCTTCCCGCGCGAAGGGAAGTTTCGCTACCAGTTTTATGAAGGCAAGCCCTGGCGTTACGAACTGCTCACGGCGCCGGGCGATTTCCCTATTTATAAAACGGACGAACAGGTAAAGGCCGAAAGGGATAGCGTGCTGGGTAACTTTGAACCCTATTTCCGCCTTGACAAAGAGGTTGAACCCTCCGTAGTGGCGCAGTTGCGCCAGGCTTACGCAGCGGAGCCAAACCATCAGCGTATCACCCCCCCGTATATGCAATATATTGAACGGACGCTGGTGCAGCTCTATAAATCGGGGATTGTATCTTACCAGGAACTGGAGGAGCTGAAGAAAGACAACCGGAGCCGCATCAACCTCCTGGCCGGCAACGTGGCGCAGGCCCGCTACGTGAGCGACCTGTTTACCGTGCGCACCGCCTACGAGTTTATCCTGAACAACGCTCCTCCGGCCCTCGACAGGGATTTGCTCCGGGCCTGCAACGTGAACAATTACCTGACGGAAAACGTTTCGTACGACAAAGACATGTCGGCCAGGGTGAAAGAAGACCTGCTGAACAGCGTCCCCATTGCCAACGGCATGGTGCAGGCCGGCGAACGGATTGTAGACCGGGGCGAGATTGTAGACAACCGCACCTATAACATCCTCCGCTCGCTAAAAATGGTGCACGAGTCCAAAACCGGCGGAAACCAGCGGCAGGGCCTTATGATTGGCGGGCAATTCGTGCTGGTGTTCGGCCTCGTATTCTGCTTCTGGCTGTACCTGTGGTCGTTTCGCCCGCGCATATTATACAGCAGGAAAAACACGTTGTTCATGCTGCTTTGCATCTCGGCCGCTTGCCTGCTTACGGAGCTATGCGTGCGCTACCACTTATTCAATGTCTACATCCTGCCGTATGCCATCGTGCCAATCGTAGTCCGTACGTTTTTCGATTCGCGCACGGCCCTGTTTGCACACCTCGTCATCGTGCTGATTTGTTCGTTGATGGTTACCTACCCGCACGAGTTCCTTATTTTGCAGGTTATAGCGGGCATGGTGGTCACCTTCAGCCTGAAAGACCTGTCGGAACGTTCGCAGCTAATCCGTTGCGCCTTTATCCTCTACCTGTCTTACACGCTAAGCTACACCGGCATGGCCATCTACATGGAAGCAGACGTAAGCAAGATAAACTGGCTGATGCTGCTCTACTTCGGCATCAACTTTATCCTCTTGATGTTTACCTACATCCTGGTGTATATGCTGGAAAAAGCGTTCGGGTACGTGTCGAGCATCACGCTGGTAGAACTGTCTAACATCAACAACCCGCTGCTGAAAAACCTGTCGGAAGTAGCCCCCGGCACCTTCCAGCACTCCCTGCAGGTATCTACCCTGGCCTCAGACGCCGCCGTAAAGATAGGGGCCGACGCGCAATTGGTGCGCACAGGCGCCATGTATCACGATATAGGCAAAATGGCAAACCCGGCCTTCTTCACGGAAAACCAGGGAAGCGTGAATCCCCACGACCAACTGTCTTACGAAGAAAGCGCCCGGATTATCATCGGCCACGTAGCCGAAGGGGTAAAAATGGCCGCGAAGGCTTCGCTCCCCCAGGCTATCGTAGACTTTATCCGCACGCACCACGGACGGGGAAAAGCGAAATACTTCTATACCATGTACAAGAACAGGTATCCTGACCGGGAACCAGACGAAGCCCTCTTCACCTACCCCGGCCCCAATCCATTCTCTAAAGAAACGGGCGTATTGATGATGGCCGATTCCGTAGAAGCGGCCTCGCGCAGCCTCACGGAGCATACGGAAGAGAAAATAACCGGGCTGGTAAACCGCATCATAGACGGCCAGCAGGCAGACGGCTTACTGAAGAACACGCCCCTTACTTTCCGCGACGTGGAACTGGTGAAAAGTACGTTTATAGAAAAACTGAAAATCATGTACCACACCCGTATCAGTTATCCCGAGATGAAAAAATAGCGTCCATCAGTCCCCGGCAGGCGTCTTCTATAATATCGAGCGCCAGCGTGAAACCTTCCGCTCCCCCGCAATACGGGTCGGGCACATGGCTGTACGATAACCCCTGCGCGTATTCCGTCATTTGGTGAATCCTGTCAAGCAACCGGGGTTCGGGCGCCCTCTTCCTCAAATCATGGATATTCGTATCATCCATCCCTATGATTAAATCGAACGTATAAAAATCGTCCGCCTTTACCGGCCGCGAAAGCGACGTAAGCCTGTAGCCGCGCAGGGAGGCGCACAGCTTCATCCGCGAATCGGCCGGCTCCCCTTCATGGTAATCCAGCGTCCCGGCCGAATCGATAAAGAACCGGTCTGCATACCCGGCCTCCGCCGCCATCTTCTTCATAACAGCCTCCGCCGCCGGCGACCGGCAGATATTCCCCATACACACAAACAGTATCTTCACCTTATCCATCTTCTCTTGTTTCCCTTGTTTCCCTTGTTTCCAGACAGCCATCGTTCATCTATTATTTAAGTTCATACTACGAAGCGAAAAACACAAAGATACGCTTAATTTTCACTCCCCCGCCCATCACAAAGCCAACTTTCCCTTGCACCCGCCCTTGCCCTGAAAATCTCCCCAAAAGTTTTGCGAACATGCAAACAATCGCTACTTTTAAAGCGCCCGCGGCTCACACCCGCAGAAGAAAAGTTCTTTCCCATTTTGACGATAATGACAAAAACAGCCCTGTTGCAGGCGTGACGCCAGTCCCTGAGCAGACAAACTTTCATCCCGGCCAGCCTGCCGCTAAACCGCCAAAAACTTCCGGCGCTTTACACGCCGGCAGTTGAATCGTTACGGAAATATTCATTAACTTTGGCTGCAATAAAAACAACACAGTAAACACCCCGCTGCCCCATGACCCGAACAACAGCTTTCATAACCCTCGTCATGCTCTGCGCCCTGTCCGCCTCCGGACAGCCAAGCCAGCAAATCGTCCCCATCCAAAGCCGCGTATACCGCCTTTTCGACATCAGCCAGTGCGACACAGCGTATAACGGCAACCCGTATCGCCTCTACATCGCCCGGCCCAAAGCCCCGGACGCTAATAAGGAGAAAACGCCCGTATTATACATGCTCGACGGCAACGGGCAATTCCCCATGCTGCTGAACCAGCTTACGGAAGCCCCGGCCAACTTCCCCCTGATTGTAGGGATTGGCTACCCCTCGGACATGGCATACCCCAGAGAGCGGGTACGCGATTACACCATCCCCATCGAAGGAAGCGAAGAAGGCGGCGGGGCCGAAACCTTCTACCGCTTTCTCTGCGAAACGGTAAAGCCTTTTATAGAAAAGAACTACCCTGTGGATACAACGAGGCAAACCCTGTGCGGGCACTCGCACGGAGGGCTTTTTGTATTATACGTGGCCTTCCGTCACACCCCGGCTTTCCGGCATTACCTGGCGGCCAGCCCTTCGCTCTGGTGGGGCAATGGGAAGATAGTCCCCACATCTCGCCCGCTTTTCCCGTCGCCGCCGCAATCCATCACCATCACGCTGGGCGAATACGAAGAAAACCCGTTGCTGGATAAATCTCCCCGGCAACTGCCCGCCGGGATAAAAAAGCAACGGCAAAGCGACGTCTCCGCCCGAGACCTGCACCAACTCATCGCAAAGGAATCGCCCAATGCCCGCTTCATACTGTATGAAGGCAAGACGCACGGCAGCTCCATCCCCGGTTTCCTGCAAGAGGCCATCCGCATCGCCGCCGGTAATACCGCCGAATAAACGCACGCCCATCGCGGGAACCTTAGTGTTCGCAGGCAAATAGATTCGGAATTAAAGGGGGCATTAAAAATATAGTGAGTACTTTTGTGAATATAAAAGATTCAGGAATGAAAAAGGAAAAAGATATATGGCAGTCTATCGAGTCTGAACAACAATTGTTCAATGAATTGAATTTAATTGATATGAAAGATTACGATAAATTTTATATCTACTCTGTCATTACTCATTCTACTGCTATTGAAGGTTCAACTCTTGACGAAAAAGAGACCCAACTCTTATTCGACGAGGGGATAACTAAAAAAGGAACTATTGTAGAACACCTGATGAACCTTGATCTTAAAAAGGCTTATGAATTTGCTGCCGCCGCGGCGCGTAAGAAAACTAAAATTACCCCGGATTTCCTGAAAAGCCTGAATGCGTTGACGATGATGAATACAGGCGGTATTCATTCGATGCCCGCCGGCACATTCGATTCCGCTAAGGGAGATTACCGTTTATGCGGGGTAACTGCCGGCGTGGGCGGAAAATCTTATATGGATTATAAAAAAGTACCCGGCTATGTAAATAATTTATGTGATGACCTCAATAAACGATTAGAAGCAAAAAAACTGAAAGATATATATAACCTTTCTTTCGACGCTCATTTTAATTTAGTTACAATTCATCCCTGGCTGGATGGAAACGGAAGAACAAGCCGGTTGTTAATGAATTACATACAATTTTATCACGGGATGTTTCCAACAAAAGTGCATAAAGAGGATAAAGGCGAATATATCAAAGCCTTGGTAACAGGCCGGGAAGAAAATTCGAATGCCCCATTCCGGGAGTTTATGGCGGAACAACATCTAAAAACATTGAAAATAGAAATTGATAATTTTCAGAGAGGGCAGAATGAAAGTAATACGTTTACCCTGCTCTTTTAGTCTTCATTTCATAGTCTCCATTTCATTTTTATCTAACCTTAGGCCGGACTCGCATTGAAAAAGAACTTTAAAAAATTAAAATGAACCAAAATCTCTCTTTTTTGTCGGATTAAGTCGTTTTTTAAGCGTTTTTTTAAATCTCTCCTTCTATCTTGCACTATTATAATATTAACAATTAAATCAAATTTATTATGAAAACAAATAAAACATTAAACAGTTCGTAATCCCGGCAGAAAAGCGTATAGTAGCAGAAGAAGCGCTACAATATTGATTTTTCCGAATAGAAATCTAAAACTTAATACTGGAGAAACAAAATGTTACAACAGAAAAATTTTTTACTCATTTTGAAGGTTTGGCTTGCCTGTTTTGTGTTAGCAACACAGGGATATGCCCAGACCAGGACAGTAACCGGCGTCATTACAGACGAAAACGACGAGCCGGTTATTGGTGCGGCAATCAGCGTGGTGGGAACAACCCAGGGAATCATATCCAATATAGACGGAAAGTTCTCCCTCAGCGTTACGCCCAGCGCAGTACTGTCTATATCTTACCTTGGATATGTTACCCAGCGGATAACGGTAGGCAGCCAAACATCGTTTAATATTAAACTGGTTGTGGATGCAACCAATCTGGACGAAGTAATCGTGGTAGGTTACGGCACGCAGAAGAAAGCAACGCTGACAGGTTCTGTTGTTGCTGTCAAAAACGAAGAAATTATCGTAACCAAGAATGAGAACGTTGTCAATATGCTGACAGGTAAATTGCCGGGCGTGCGTATCTCACAAAGGAGCAGCGCGCCGGGCGATTATGATACGCGGATTGATATCCGGGGTTTCGGCGATAAAGACACCAATCCCCTGTTCGTAATAGATGGCATTCCGCGCGACAAAGATTACTTTGCCCGCATGAATCCGGAGGAAATCGACAATGTGTCCGTGCTCAAAGACGGCGCCGCAGCAATCTACGGTTTGCGTGCAGGTAACGGCGTAATCCTGGTAACAACCAAGAGCGGTAGCCAGCAGGAAGGCAAAGTAGACATCACCTATACGGGAAACTATACCCTGCAATCCTTCCTGTATGTACCCGAAGGGGTAAGCGCCGCAGAGTATATGACCTTAAGGAACGAGATGAACTGGCAAGACTTTGGCGGAAACTACCTGGTGCGCCGCAACCCTCTCTATTCGCAGGCGGAAATACAGCCCTATCTCGACGGGAAAGCCTCTTATAACTGGATGGACGCCGTATTCAACGACGTTACGCCGCAGCAGCAGCACAACCTCAGCCTCGACGGGGGGAACAATCGTTTACGCTATTTCGTTAACCTGGGTTATTCCAAGCAGGAAGGCTCGTACTCCAGCGGCGATTTCTATGCCGACCGTTGGAACCTCCGTTCGAATGTAGACGCCCAGATCACCAACCGCCTGAAGGCAAAGGTTTCCGTGGGAGCTATCCTGAACGAGACGCATAAACCGAACGGAACCGGCTGGGGCACATACAAAGCGGCCTGGCTGATGCGTCCCGACGCTCCCATCTACGCCAACGACAATCCGCTCTACCTGAACGGCGACCAGAGCAGGCTATACGACGGGCATAACATGGTGGCGGAAACCGACGCCGACTACGTGGGCTACACCATCAACAAGCAAAGGCGGTTTAACGGCACGCTTATATTAACGTATGACATACCGGGCGTCAAAGGTTTGTCGGCTAAAGCTTCTTACGACTACAGCCTCAACCTGCCGGAAAACACAGAGTATAAAGGTACATATACATTATATCTCTACAATCCCGATACGGATACGTACACGCCCTCGCAGAAAAATACACCCGCCGGCATTACCCGCAGCGCGAATTTTGACTACGGTACGAATATGCAGGTTGGGTTGAACTACGCCAATACCTTCGGCAAGCACAGCGTAAGCGGTATCTTCCTCTTTGAGGAAAACTATAATACCTGGGATAACTTCAGGGCTTACCGCGAGCTGATGATCAATTCCGAATACCTGTTTGCCGGCGAAGACAAGAATCAAAGCGCCACGAGCGACAAGAACGGCCTGTGGGACTATCTGAGCCAATCCCTCGTTGGCCAGTTTACTTACGACTATGCGGGGAAATACCTGGCCGACTTCCGGTTCCGTTACGATGGTTCTTCCAAGTTTCCGGAGGGGAGCCGCTGGGGATTCTTTCCTTCCCTTTCGGCAGGCTGGCGTATCAGCGAAGAGGGCTTTATCAAAGACCGTTTCGATTTTCTTTCCAACCTGAAGCTAAGAGCTTCTTACGGTGAAATGGGAGACGACGCCTCGGCCAACCATTATCCGCCCGACATCGTAGGTTACAACCTCGACGGTAATAGCGTCGGATGGTATTTCGACAGTGTGCTGAACGGAGGCGTCACGGCAACCGGTATCCCGAACCCGAACCTTACCTGGTATAAGATAAAAATGTATAACCTGGCGCTGGATTTCGGAATATTAAGCGGCAAGCTGGGCGGTACGCTGGAAGTGTTCAGGCGAGACCGTACGGGGTTGCTCGAAACCAGCAGCGCTGTGGTTCCCGGTACGGTAGGCGCCTCTTTGCCGAAAGAAAACCTGAACAGCGACCGCGATTTCGGATGGGAAATAGCCCTGGATCACCGCAACAAGGTAAATCAGGTTAATTATTTTGTCAGCGCCCAGTTATCCGCCACAAAGAAACAGCTTACCTACAAAGTAGAAACGCCTGCCAGCAATTCATACGACCATTGGAGAAACCGCTACAGCGGACGCTATGATTACATCTGGTGGGGACGGGAAGCCGGAGGCATGTACACTACCTACGAACAAATCCGTAACTCCTCAACGCCGATGGGGCAGGGCGCAACGCCGGGCGACTGGTGGTTTGAAGACTGGAACGGAGACGGAGTAGTGAACGACGACGACAATCATCCGGTTGCCACGAAAGGACTGCCGGTGTTCAACTACGGTATCTCAACGGGAGCTTCGTGGAGAAATTTTGACCTGGCGCTGAACTTCCAGGGTTCCTACGGCGTTTACGTACAGTATGCCGAAGTGCTTACCGAAGCCCTGGCTTTCGGCGGGCAAAACACATTGACATGGTTCATGGACAGATGGCGCCCCGCAGACCCGGATGCCGACTATTTTAATTCCAATACCCAGTGGATACCGGGGTATTATCCCGTTACCGGTCACGACGGACGGCGTACAGGCACCAACAACATTCAAAATGCCTCGTATGTGCGCCTGAAGACGCTGGAACTGGGCTACACGCTACCGGTAAAACTATTGCCGAGGCTGGGGATAAAGAACCTGAGAGTCTATGTGAGCGGATATAATCTTCTGACATTTACCGGGCTGCACGAGGTAGACCCCGAACGTCCGGGTTCCGATGGAGGCGCTTCAACCGATTATGTGCAGTTCTATAACTATCCTGTCAACAGGACGTATACCGTTGGTGCAAGTATCAAATTTTAAAACTCAACAGTTATGAAAATCAAACATATATTAGTTATATCCATTCTGGGGTTGATCGCCTCATCCTGTCACGACCTCACGCTGGAACCCAAAGGAATATTAGGCGAGGCCGAGCTGTTCGGGAATGAGTATGGTGTTATAAAGTACTTCACCGGAATTTACAATTACCTCCCGATTGAAGATTTCAACTACTATGCACGTACCGGTAATGCCGGGAACGGCGAAACAGGTTACCGGCCGGGCAACTATTGGGAAGCCGGGAAATTCTCTCTGGGGAATATGAGCGGCGAGTTTGTAAATACGTGGCTCAAGGTAAACAACGATGGCTTTGGCTACTGGCCTTACGACCGCATCAGAGACGTGAACACCTTCATTGAAGGATTTCCTAACTACAAGGATGATTACGATGCGGCCGTTTATAATTCCTTACTGGGCGAGGCGTATTTCCTGCGCGCCTTTTTCTACTATGGACTGGCCAAACGCTACGGCGGCGTACCTATCGTAACCGAAGTGCAAGACCCGACCGGCGATCCGTTGCCGCTACAGGTTTCGCGTGCAACGGAATACGACACCTGGAAGTTTATCCACGACGACTTGCAGTTTGCTATCGAGAATATGGGCGAGAAAAGCGAAACAGGACGCGCCAATAAGTACGTGGCCGCCGCTTTGATGTCGCGCACCATGCTTTATGCCGGTACAATCGCCAAATACACCCGGTATCTGGGCTACGAATCAAATCAGCAGGCAGCGCAGCAGGGGTTCGCCGGAATTGACCCGTCTAAGGCCGACGAATTTTTCCAGTATTCTTACGATGCAGGCAAGCTGATTGAAAATTCGGGTATTTATTCCCTGTACACAAAAGACTATCCGGATAAGGCGCTGAATTTTGCCAACCTTTTCCTCGATCCTTCTTCGCCGGAGAATATCTTTATCAAAGGTTACGACAAAACGGCTCCGAACGACACACGCCTGCGCCATTGCTACGACATGATGATGGGTCCCCAGCCGGATATGGTAAGAGACGTGGGCGCCCAGAGCTATCCTTCGCTCGACTTGATGAGGCTGTACGATTTCCCCGCCATCACGGATGCAGCAGGCAAACCGCTTCGTTTTGACAAGCGCGAAGACATCAGGAACGGGATGGAACCCCGTATGCTCGGCTGCATGTATTTTGACGGCGATGAACTGCGCGGGAAAACCTTCAGCATCCAGCGGGGTATTTACAAAACCTTCAACGGACTGGCTACCGACGTGCAAGACGGCAGCAATGCTGCACCCATCAACCTGAACGGAAACCGTATCCTGGGAAACAGGGGAGACCTTTATGAGGGCGTTCTTATCACCGGCGCACATGGATTATTCGAAAACGCAGGCGGCGAGAACAATTGCTGGACAGGAGCCTTTATTCGCAAATACATTAATCCCGACATGGCCGTCAGCGACGCCGGCTTCTACAACAGCGGACAGCATTGGGTGGTATTCCGCCTGGGAGAAATCTACCTCAACATGGCCGAAGCCTGCTACGAACTGGGCAAAAAGACCGAAGCGTTCGATTATATCGAAAAGATTCGCGAACGCGCAGGAGCCAGGGTTACACGCCCGGCAGACGATCCGACAGACCTGAGCCAGACATACGGTTATCCGATTGACGGCAACCTGCAATTTATCCGCGACGAACGCTACCGCGAACTTGCTTTCGAAAACCATCGCTGGTGGGACCTCCGCCGCTGGAGAACGGTAGACCGCGTGCTGAACAACTGGATTCCGAGGGTTTTGATGTGTTACTATGTCTTTGATGAAGGGAAATACATCTACCTGGACGAAAAGGATAGGTGGAACCAAACATGGAATGCGTCCAAGACAGCCTTCTACGAAGGTATTCCGCAGGGTGAAATAAACAAAAACAATAATCTGCTGCCTCAGAATCCGCTTCGCTAATCTCTGGTAAACTTAATACGGAATGAATATGAAAAAGATAGTATATTTAATGATGGGGGCAGCCCTTACGTGCCTGTCCTCCTGTATGGAAATAGATAACTGGGATGAGCCGGATGCGCGATTTTACGGACGTGTGATCGATTCGTATACGGGGGAGAATATCCTCGCCTCGCAAGACGACTGGAAGATACGTATCTGGGAAAGAAGCTGGACGGAGGGAGAGCCTAATCACCAGGAACTGCGAATCCAGCAAGACGGCACGTACAATAACACGAAGCTCTTTGCCGGAACCTACGACATGCTTCCCTACGGCGGACCTTTCTGGCCTTGCGATACAACCAAAAACGTTGTGCTGCAAAAATCGCATGAGCAAGACTTCACGGTGACGCCTTACTTGCAGGTGCTCGACTTCAATACGTCTCTGAACGGAACGGAACTGACGCTTACCTGCCGGCTGAAAGCGCCTCGACGCGACGGGCTTCCCAATCTTTACGAAATCAAGCCTTTCCTGAGTCTGACTACCTTTTGCGGAAATGGAAACAACAGTTATATTAACATAGGCGAATATAACGACAAAAGAATCCAGATCAATAAGAGCTGGCAAGACGAAGTGGGCGACAGCGATACAAGTCCGCTCTATACAATAGGGCCGCTCCCCGTAAAGTCTGGCTATACATACTATGTACGGGTAGGCGCCGCGGTGAACGATGCGAATAGAAAACATAACTATTCCAACATTGTTGTGGTAACGGTTCCTTAGATTATAAACATCTTTCATTTACTCCCGAAGGCCCGCCCCCGGATTGCCGGTAAAGCCTTCGGGTAATATTAAACTATTTTTTATGAAACGAATACGTATAAACACTTTTCTTGTTGCCTGCCTGCTGGTGGGTTGTAACACGCATCCCTCTTCCATACAGAACAGGAATGTAGACGTTCAGCCCTATCCCGAATCGGCAGACGTTGTTTCGGTTATAGATTTCGGAGCGAAAGGAGATGGCAAGACGGATGATACGCAAGCTTTCCAGAAAGCGATGGACTCATTTGGAACAAAAGGCGGAACGGTCTATATCCCTCGCGGGACATACCTGTTTGCCGGAAGCCTGAACGTTCCGCAGGCCGTTACACTGAAAGGGAGCATCGAATCCGTACCTTCGCATAACGGGATACGGAACGCGGGCCTTCCCAAGCCGGGCGATGATGGAACTACGCTGCTGGTGGTCGGCAACCGGGGAAAGGAAGACGCTCCCCCGTTTATTACGCTCAATACGAACAGCACCCTGCGCGGCGTTGTTATGTATTGGCCGTCGCAATATCCGGACAAGATACCGGAGGCTTATCCCTGGGCAGTGGCCATGCGCGGCAAGAATCCCGCCCTTCTCGACGTAGAGATGCTCAACCCCTACAATGCCATCGACGCCTCGAAGAATGAGCGGGCGCTTATCCGCAACATCAGCGGGCAAGCCTTGCGGCGCGGCATCTTTGTAGACGGCATCTACGACATCGGGCGAATCGAAAACGTACACTGGAATCCCTGGTGGAGCATGAAGCCCGCTTTGTTCAACTGGCAGAAGGAAAACGCCGAAGCGTTCATCTTCGAGCGCACCGACTGGCACTATGTGCTCAATACCTTCTGCTTTGGCTACAAGACCGGCTATAAATTCGGAGCAAGTTCCGGCAGTACGGGCGCTTGCAATGGGAATTTCCTCGGCATTGGCGCCGACGCCTGCCATAATTCCGTACTGGTGGAACAGAGTGCGCCATACGGCCTGTTGATTACGAACGGCGAATTTGTCGCCATGGATGGGCCAGACCCCACTATGGTAGTCGTTACCGAAGCCAACCGGGGGAATGTGCGCTTTGTTAATTGCGCCTTCTGGGGGCCTTGCAATCAGAATGCCGTAATAGACGGAAGCGGCACGGTGGGGTTCTCCGATTGTATCTTCGTTCAGTGGGACAGGAACAGGGAAGGCCGGGCAGCTATCCGGGCTAACAGCGGCTCCGTTGTTGTAAGGGGATGCGATTTTATGCAGAACGCCGCCCCGCAGGTCTATATAGGCGAAAAAGTTGCGCGAGCCATCGTAAGCGAGAATACGGTAAAGGGTAAGGCGCACATAATAAATAATGGTAAGAACACCTACATACAGGGTAACTTAGGTACGGAACAATAAACAGACTGTGTAATGAAATTCATTCAATATATTATTTTGTCGGTATGCTCCGTGAGCGCTTTGGCACAGGGCAATCCTTTTATCAAGCATATATATACGGCCGATCCGTCGGCCCATGTATGGAACGACGGGCGCCTGTATGTGTATGCCTCCCACGACATAGCGCCTCCCCGCGGCTGCGACCTGATGGACGAATACCATGTATTTTCTACCGACGACATGGTTCACTGGACCGATCATGGCGAAATACTCCGCGCAAGCCAGGTGCCCTGGGGCAAGCCGCTGAAGAACGACGCCAAGTTTATGTGGGCGCCCGACTGTGTGTATAAAAACGGGACGTATTATTTCTACTTCCCCCATCCGAGCGAAGACCCATGGAACAGTACCTGGAAAATAGGCGTAGCCACGAGCAACAAGCCGGCGAGCGGATTCAAAGTGGCTGGATACATTCCCGGCATCGACCCGCTGATAGACCCCTGCGTCTTTATTGACGACGATGGACAGGCCTATTTCTATCAAGGCGGCGGGGGCGTATGTAAAGGGGGTAAACTGAAGAGCAACATGATGGAGATTGACGGGACGATGAAAACCATGGAAGGCCTGGAAGATTTCCACGAAGCCACATGGGTGCACAAACGCAACGGCGTATACTATCTCTCCTATTCGGACAATCATGATGAGAACAACGACAAGGAGGGCGTGAAAGGCGATAACCGGATGCGCTACGCCACCGGCAAAAGTCCACTGGGCCCCTGGACATACCGGGGCATCTACATGGACCCTACGGATAGCTACACCAATCACGGATCAATTGTGGAATACAAAGGGCAGTGGTATGCTTTTTACCACAACAGCCAACTCTCGCGGATGAACGGCGAGCCAAACGACTGGCTGCGGTCGGTATGTGTGGATAAGCTCTACTACAATCCCGACGGGACAATCCGGCGGGTGGAGCAGACAGACGGCAAACTGAGAGTGGGAACAGCCAGGATAAATATTACCCCCGCCCCGCCCGCTCCCGGAAAAACAGTACACGATTCCCTTTATGCACGAAGTCTGCTGATGGAGGCGCAGGGAGTGCGGATAGCTTTCCTTGCGTTCGACCTGGGCGGCTACACGAATCCGGCTCTGCTGGAACTGCTGAAAAAGAAATACCGGCTGGACGAACTCTATTTTTGCCCCTCGCACACCCATTCGGGAGCCATAGACAGGAATAGCATCGAGGCGAAACTGGAGGCCGTGCTCGGCGAAGCAGCGGCTGGTATGTTCGTTGCCAGGATTTCGGGCGGACACCGTACAACGCCCCAACTTACCTTCAATCGGCTGATCCCGCGCGACGACGGCCATGCCCGCGAAGCATGGTATGCCGACCCGGAAGGGCATTACCGCTACCTCAACAAAGAACGCATACCCTTCGGCCCGGTTGACCCCTCGGTAGGAGTGATACGTATAGACGATGAGAAAGGGCAGCCCCGCGCCATGATTATGAACTTTGCCTGCCATCCCGACGCGCTTGTAGACATGTGGGAGGTTATCTCGGCCGATTATGCAGGCTATGCCGTACGTTACGTGGAAGAGGCTTTCAATAATCAGGCGAATTGTCTCTTTATACAGGGCGGGGCCGGCAACCAATGTGCCTTGTTCAAAACGCCCACCGACGGCGCGGAGCCTGAACACTTCTTCCACATGACAGGCCGTATGGGGCAGTTGCTCGGCATAGAGGCGGTAGCCCTGGCAAAAGACCTGTATCCCCGGCCGAACGAACCGGCGAGTATCCGGCTGATGACCGATTCGCTGGATTTGCCCAACCGTTTCGATAGCGATGTGGCGCGGATTCATTTTTCCACCCTGCTGATTAATGGGAAATATGCCGTGGCAACGTTTCCGGGCGAACCCTTCATCAAGTTCCAGCTTGACTGGAAACGAGAGATGGGGCCGTATGCCGTGCCTTTCTTTTTCGGATACACTTGGAATGGAGGGAAATGGCCTACTTACGTTCCGGATGTGCGCTCGGCTGCTTTGGGCGGATATGGCGCCGACTGGGGGCCGGTGCGCGATGCCGGAGGGGGCGAAGCCGTTATGACACGGCACCTCCGCAACTACTACATTCTTACTGGGCTTATGCGCAACAGCCAGGGGCCGGGCGACCATCGCTTAGATGATGGAACCGTTATCTGGAAACCCGACTGGATGAAATAACACGGATAGACGCGCCCCCTTCCGTTATTTTGCCATTTCATCAAACGATAATTCCGGGCGGGCGTTTAGCATGGCGGCATATTCACCGGCATATTTATTGTAGCACTGGAGCGCCTGTTTCTTTTTCCCCAGTTTGGAGAGGCTGCGGCATTTCAGCCGTATACCCGATTCTTCAAGGCTGTCTTGTATGAGGATGACTTCCGCCATATCCAGCAGTAGCGGATAGTCGTTCCATACATCCGGATGCCCGGCCAGTTTCCCCAGCCACTCAATAATCATGTTGGCATAGCTTGCCTTGTAGTTGTCTACCCACTCTGTTTCGTAGAAAGGCAGCAGTTTTCCTTTGCGGGCAAGGCGCAGGGTTTGGCGGAGCAGGTCTTTTTCCACGGTGTCGTAGCGCATCAGGCTTATATTCCGGACAATCTGTTCGTAATCGCTGTGCATCTTCCCGGGGTCGTACTGTAAGGCCCAGAAGTCGTTTACCTTGTTCAGCCTCACGTCTCCCAGCATGTTTAAGATGGTACGCAGTTTGCTGAAATACACATTGCGGCTGTTTTGCGCATTCTCGTAATCCTTGTCGGGCCACAGGATTTTCTGGAGTTCGTGAGACGTGACGCCCTTCCCGTTGTGGATGGTTTTGAAGTAAATGAGGAGAAATATCTGGGCGCCGGTGAACGTAAACAGGTGCGTAATGTTGGCGCCGCCGGAATCGAGCACCTCGAATCCGTTGAGCACGTTGATAGCCGGATAAGCGGCAGCCGGGGGCGCTTCGTGGGCGGCGGGTGATGGCTTGGAGATGGCTCCGGGCAAGGCTGTTTCCTGCGGCCGACGGGCAGGGGCCGCTCTTCTTTTCCGCTTGAATATCCTGGCGGCCGGCAGGAGCAGGGCAAGCAATACAAGCAATACAGGGAGATACGGCAGGAGGGCGCTTCGCCCGGCAACCGTATGGCGGCTACCGGCCTGCAAGGTGTCAGGCAGGCTGAGGGGCGGGTAAGCGATGGAATAGATATTGATACGGCTATCGGCGCCTGCCGTGCAGGAAAGAAAGGCAAAAAGGCAGGCGCTGTCTGCCGGCATGAAAAGGTCACAATTAGATTCTTCGTCGTTGAAGAGGAAAGGAAGAGAGTTGGCAAGCCTGCGGTATCCGGGCCTGTGCAGGCTGTATTCGTGAAGGAAGGCCTCTGTTTCGTATACATTGTTGGGATAGGAAAGGGTGTAGAACGTTTGGCTGGCCTGATTGACAATCAGTGAATTGCTGTTTGTAAAATGATCGCCCCCGGTGTCTGACTCCCATAGCTTGCGGATGTGTTGGGTGCGGGGATTCAGGGCATACAGGTCGTAATAGTTGTGCGGCGACACATATTGCTTGCCCGAGGCGTTGCCATAGCCGCCAAAGCAAAGCAGGAGCGAATCGTTCCACACGCCCATCGCGGCCAGGTAGCGGGGGTGCATGTGGGCAGACAGGTCTACGCTGCTCCACCCGCGCAACGAGTCTGAATAGATTTGCAGCAGCGCCGAATACTGATGGAAGCCATAGCCTCCCAGGGTATAGATTGTTTGCCCGGCCTCGTCGTAATACTTATTGTGATGCCGGTAGCGCGAGAGGCTCAGCTCACTGTCGTTATTATCCCATTCGTTCGAGGCAAAGCGGAAGCGGGCGAGGTTGTTTTTCTCAAAGTCATACATCAGCAGTTCGTCTCTTGCCTCTGCGTACAGCAGTTGGTTAAGCTCCACATTAAAAGGTATGCCCTGCCTGAAAGCCAGCGTGTCGGTAACGTTCAGGGCCGCGTTGTATACATACAGCACATCGCTCGCGAGGATAAAGAACCGGTTTCGCACCCTGTCAAAAGCAACCTTGGGATACTTGCCAGCTACCGTAAAAGAAGCCCGTTGCTCCCATTGGGCATGGCGGTCTATCTCCCACCCGGCGTTGGTTACGGCGGCTCTGGCCTTTTCGCATTCGTCGAATACCTCCTCTTCGCCATGCCTGTCGAGCTTCCAATAGCGAACGAGGCGGTTCCTGCCGTCGGATATCTTTACATCTCTCAGAATGAACGGCGCCACATCCGTGGTCATAAAGCCGGCGTGGCTGTTTCCCCCGAAATAAAAGAGAAAGCGGTTAAGCTCCCGGACGTCTAAAGCGGCCGATTTACGCACGCCGCCGAGCGTAAGCTCCAGCTTGCCATGCACGGCGTCGAGCCTGAGGGCAGCTTGCGTCCACTTACCTACGGGATTCTCGGGCAGCTCGTTGAGGTTAAAATCCAGCAGCGTACGATCGCCGGCCACCAGTATGATATTATTATACAGGTAGGTATTTGAGACAAGGTCTATATGATTCGTCTCGTTGCCAATGATTCGCAGGATGTAGCCGAATATTTCCGTCTCGGCCCTAATGAGAAAGTCGAACGTCAGCGTAAAACCTCCGGAAAGCGCGAGCGGTTTTTCAGGCGTAAGGTTGAGCGACGTACGGCGGTCTTTATTCACCTCGAAGGCATGAAAATAAAGTCCCCTCTCCATGCCATCCTTTGCGTAACCGGCTCTGGCGGAAGAAGCCAGGAAGAAGACGATCAGCAAAACGGCGGTGATTTTCCCTGTCTTTTTCATTGTATAGCAGTTAAATTAGCATAACCGGATAAATTCATATCACTACAGTTTAACATTGATGGAACAAATTTACATGAAAATAGAAGTATTTCCAAGCGCATGAAACAAAAATCAAGGCCGCCCTCTTCCCGCCCGCCTGCGTACCCCCACGCAGACTTCCTTCCTGACCTCACAGCTATGGGGTTTAGGCCCGGCGGGGCCAGGCTTTCCGCTGCAATCCCTCCTCCCCCTCCGGAGACCCCCCTCCTCCTCCCTTACAGTAGCCATCGGTAGCCCCTCCGCCCGTCGTCGCTCGTCGTCGCTCGCCATCGGTAGCCCCTCCGTTCATCGTCCGGGCTTTCCGCTGCAATCCCTTGCGCAGGGCGCGCAATCCTGTTTGCCCGCATGGAACGCCGGCGATGGGTACTATTTCAGCAAGGCTCCGGAGACTGACAACAAAGCTCAGTCAGTCGATAGCAAAGACCCGTCAGTCGACAGCAAAGCTCAGTCAGTCGACAGCAAAGACCCGTCAGTCGACAGCAAAGCTCAGTCAGTCGACAGCAAAGCTCAGTCAGTCGACAGCAAAGACTGGTCAGTCGACAACAAAGACTGGTCAGTCGACAACAAAGACCGGTCAGTCGACAACAAAGACCGGTCAGTCGACAGCAAAGCTCAGTCAGTCGACAGCAAAGCACGAAG
>JAIRKZ010000107.1 GCA_031259845.1 Tannerellaceae bacterium
GTTCGCCACTTTACCTGCTCATCTTCGACCGCCGCAGCGAAAAGAAAAAAGCCCCGTGGGAGGAACGTATCAAATGGGATGAAAACATTGAAGGGGTTACGGTGGCGGGATTATAAAAAGGTTATCCCTGAACTGTCTTTGTTTTCGAGTTCAAGGTAGTGGCCGCCGGATACAGCAGGCTGTTTTACATTCGGGCCAACAAAAGCGGCGCTTTGTCGGAAACAGCAGGGACGGCAATACAAACTTCGACTTTACACCGACAGACCTTACAATCAGGTGAGATTCGGATGATTATATGATTATCTGTTGTCGATTACGCTTTTTTAACAAAAACGATTTTGCAAATCTGTAAAATCATTCTATATTTGCACGGTTTTTATGTTTTGCTATCAAACAATATTGTTTGGAAAATATTGTTTGAATAAGACGGATTGCCGATGTAGATGCAATTGCAAAGGGCAAGCCCTTTAATTTGCAATTTATGCCGAATCGATTTTGTTGGTTGTGTTGCCTGAGATATTACGGCAGGCAGTCAAGCAAAATTGGAAATAAACGCTTTCAAAAAAAAGGAATGATTGTAATTAACTAAACCATAGGAAAATGTTTGAATTATGAAAAATGCAAAAAAAATGTTAATGGGGGGGGGGTGATTCCCGTTATCAACTCCGAAAAGTAGTAAAATTGATGATCGTATTGGGGTTGATAAGCATGGGAAATATCTATGTGAAAGCGGATATATCCCAGCAAAAACCGTTTACGGTAGCCGGCGTCGTGAAAGATAATACGGGAGAACCGTTGGTCGGCGTGAGTGTAATTGTTTCCGGAAGTACGGTTGGAACGGCAACCGATATGGATGGAAAATATCTGATTAATGTTCCGCCTGACGGTTCTCTAACGATTTCTTACGTCGGGTTTAAGCAAATGGTTGTTCCGGTAAGAAGCCGGACGGAAATTGATGTGATACTGGAAGAAGACACCCGACAGATTGGAGAAGTCTTAGTTGTAGGTTACGGCACACAACGGAAAGTTACCTTAACGGGCGCAGTTTCTGCCGTGAAAGGTTCGGAGATTGTTGCCACCAAAAATGAAAATGTACAAAATATGCTTACCGGAAAGATTGCCGGGGTGCGTGTTACGCAAAAGACTGCCGAACCGGGCGCTTTTAACAATGACTTTGATATCCGCGGCATGGGTGCACCTTTGATTGTGATCGACGGAGTTCCTCGTACAACGGGAGACCTTCAGCGAATGGATCCCAACGATATTGAGGATCTGTCCATACTGAAAGATGCTTCTGCCGCCATATACGGGGTACGTGCAGCGAATGGGGTGGCGCTGGTAACGACAAAAAAAGGACGGTTAAATACGCCCGCTGAAATAACGTATTCAGGAAGCTATACCTGGCAGGTGCCCAGTGGACTGCCTGCTACCCTCAATGCTATAGATTTCATGACCCTGACCAATGAATTGTCAATGCACAATATCAACAACACAATATTCCCTGTGTGGTCATGGTCTGAGGAAGATATCGAGGCATACAGGAACGGCGCTAAAACAAGTGTTGACTGGTATAACATCATTTTTTCCCAAACTGCCCCGCAAACGCAGCATAATGTAACGGTAACGGGAGGAAATGCAGCAACAAGTTATCATGTCGGGCTTGGATATTTTTATCAGGACGGTTTCTTTAAAGGAGACGACTTGTCGTATGACAAGTACAATGTCAGGGCTAACATCAGCACCAAAGTAACTAAGGGATTGACTTTCGATCTGAATATGAGCGGTATCATGGAAACACAGAACAACCAATGGTATGATACGTGGGATATCTTTAAACGTTTCTGGAGAACAGGCCCTCATAGTCCGGTCTATGCCGACTCTGAAGAAACAATGTTATATTATGGTCTGATAGAAGGAGACAACCCGCTTGCCTGGATTGACGGCGATGTCTCCGGTTATAAGAAGTTCGACAGGAAATGGATTGGAACGTCTGCCGGCCTGAAATGGGATATTCCGGCAGTTAAAGGGCTGTCATTAAAAGGCCTGCTCGATTATGATTATTATAATTCGGATGAAACACGGTACAGGAAATCATATAATGAATACCGTTACAACGAAGTTTCCAATACATATCAAACTTGGACGATAAATTCTCCGAATACCATTCAAAGACAGTTTTACTCGCAATCGCAATTGCTGACACAACTGATGATTGATTACAGCCGCACTTTCGACAAACACGAAGTTAAAGGGACGTTAGTGTGGGAAACCCAACAACGCAAGGGCGATAATTTCTATGCAAAAAGAGAATTACCGCTTCCCTTAGATCATTTGTTTGCTGGTGTAAGCGCCAATCAGGAAGCAAATATGGATGCCGGTTCAGGCGCTTTGTACGAGAAAACCAATCTGGCATTGGCAGGGAAAGTTAATTATGAATTTGCTCAGAAATATCTGGTAACAGGAATGTTTCGGTACGACGGTTCTTCAATGTTCGGACCGGGACATCAATGGGGTTTTTTCCCGGGAGGATCAGTAGGGTGGCGTATTTCCGAAGAATCTTTCTTTAAAAATTCCCCTTTGTCGTTTGTTCAGCAGTTAAAGTTGCGTACATCATATGGCATTTTGGGTGACGATGGGGCTTCGAGTTACCAGTTTGTGTCGGGATATAACTACCCGACCGCCTCAAACAGAAGGATGTTTAATGCCGGTTATGTCTTCGGAGGAAGTTATACTGCCAGCGCCGACAACAAAGGCATCACGAACTCCGCTATTACATGGTACAGATCAAAATCGTTTGACATCGGTGTTGACATGGATGCCTGGAACGGTTTATTTGGCTTTACATTCGATTATTTTAACCGTACCAGAGATGGCTTGCTAACCACGCGGAACGGGAGTATCCCGACCATTGTAGGAGCCGGGCTTCCCCAGGAAAATATTAACAGCGACCGTCATTTCGGCATGGAATTGGAACTCTCGCACCGGAATACAATCGAGGATCTTACTTATCGCGTCCGGACAATCGGGGCGGTTACCCGTAGAAAGACGCTGTATGTTGAAAGGGCGCCTAACGGAAGCTCTTGGGCTAACTGGAAAAATAACAGTAATGACAGGTTAACCGGAATATACTGGGGCTATCAGGGGGATGGACACTTTACTTCCTGGGAAGATATCTGGAATTCACCCTATAAGATATCGCGTTCTACTATCATCGGCGATTATGCCTTTGAAGACTGGAATGGCGACGGTATGATAGATAGTAATGATGTACACCCGGTTCAATATGATGCTTCCCCATGGGTGAATTACAGTTTTATTTTTGAAGGAACATACAAAGGATTTGATTTGAATGTACTGTTCCAGGGAGCGGCCTTGAGTTCATTGACCTATGGCGAAAAGTTTGCAGGGGTATCAGGAGGGAACAACAATACTTTGGCGCAGTTCCTCGACAGGTGGCGCCCTGCCGATCCTGCGGCAGACCCATACGACCCGAAAACCGAATGGATAAAAGGGTACTATGCCTATAGTGGAACTAATCTAACGGCCAATTCCACATTCAATACTGAAAATTCGGCTTATTTTCGGCTGAAGAGTCTTGAACTTGGTTACACTTTCTCAAAACTCAAAACATTCCGGAATGTCAGATTATATGTCAATGGCTATAATCTGTTTACGATTACCAAAGTGCGCGATGTTGATCCTGAACACCCGGAAGATAGCTATGGATATATGTATCCGCTGAATAAATCGTATTCGGTAGGGGTAAATGTTAAATTTTAATAATGAAAAGCTATGAAATTAAAATATTCTATAATTACAATCCTGTTTTTTGCTGGGCTACTGACATCATGTAAGGATTACTTAGATGTTCCTCCTATGAATATCATACAGGATCAGGATCTCATGTCTTCGGAAAATGGCATGTTGATTTATATGGCTCGCCTGTACAGTGAAATGCCGTTTGAAGATTTCAAATATTCTCCCCAACGTTGGTTTTATGATGATTACCAGGTTGCTCCCGGAACGGTTGAGGGGTCTTCTCTGGGACGTAACGGAGCACAGGCAATGACCTCGGAAGGATGGGTGCGCAATAGCAACCCATGGTGGCCAATTGCTTACCGCACAATTCGTGATGCTACCAATTTGTTGGAAAATCTTCCCACTTATAAGGGTAGCTTTAATGAAAGCCGGTACAACCATTTTATGGGTGAAGCGTATTTTACTCGCGCTATGGTTTACTATGCGCTCGCCAAGCGTTGGGGAGGCGTCCCATTGGTCAGGGAAGTGTTGAAATACCCCGAAAATTCTGTCGAAGCGCTTGAAACGCCTCGTTCATCCGAAGAAGAAACTTGGGAGCAGGTGTTGAGCGATTTCGACGCCGCCATTGCCAATCTGGAAGAAACCAGCCCGGTAAGAGGATATTCCAACAAATATGTAGCTTTGGCATTCAAATCGGAGGCCATGCTTTATGCCGGATGTATTTCCAAATACAATACGGCGCTTAATCTTACCGGTTTCGGAGAGAAAACAGGGGTGCGCGTGATTGGTTTTGACCCTTCAACCGCGCAGGCCGCTTCCAAAAAATATTTCACCGAAGCCTTTAATGCCGCCATGCGGATAATAAAATCGAACAAATATTCCCTGTACAGGAACAAATGGGCGGCGGGGGATAAGGAAGCCCAATACCAGAATATGATTGAAATGTTCGTAGATATAAACAGCTCCGAGAATATTTACATCAAAGAATATTCGTACCCGGACATGCCACATGGCTATGATATTTATAATATGGCTTCCCAATGGGCTACGGGCGCTAATGGGGCTTTTAATTCCCCAACGCTGGATTTGGTTGAATTATACGATGGCATAGACCGGAACCTCGACGGTACAATTAAAGTTTTTGACAGAGAAAAAGATGACCCCAACAGGAAATACCTTATGTTTGACAACTTGATGGATATTTTTAAAAATGTAGAACCGCGTTGTCGCGCTTTTGTGATGTTGCCGGGCGATACGTACCAAAATGAAATGATTGAGTTATGGCATGGCACATATACCGGCGATGTGGCGGATGGTATCTCGCCCCTGATGAGTTTTAACGGGGAAGTAGATTATTCGCTTGCTACGAGAGGAAAGTATAATACTACCGATGCTTACAGGGGGGCAGGAGAATATACGCAGAAAGTATTGTATATTGACGCCAGCAGGAGTACTCATGAAATTGTTACGTTGCCTGACGGAAGCAGTGTGAATGCGAGCGGCAGATGCGGACCCTATTGGAACGACCAGTATGGCAGCATTACGGGGTTCTCTCTCCGTAAAGCAATCAGCCCGAATAAGTCCAAAGCAGAATTGGCTTCGGGAGTGGAAGCCTATGACAGTCACCATTGTGTCCTGATGCGTTACGGCGAAGTCTTACTGAATGTGGCGGAAGCCGCCTCCGAATTGATGCTGGCAGGTGAAAGTCGGGTGGACGGGAATGACCTTCTTGAGACGGCTTATAGCGCAATTCATGATATCCGTGAACGGGCAGGAGCCGATCCGCTGGCAGGCCAGGCCGATCTGAAAGGAGAGACAGGAAGGGATCTGATCAGGAAAGAAAGACGGAAAGAACTGCCTTTTGAAAATAAAATTCTTTGGGACATCCGCAGATGGCGAACACAACATTCCGATAATTTAAACGGATCGACCCAAAGTGACGGCGCTTATTATCGGGGTTTATACCCGTTTTACTCCACCCGGGCAAATAAATATTTCTTTGACGCCCGATTTGATTTTTTTACCCACAGGTACACTTTGAAATTGAACCAGTATTATTTTGCAATACCGAGCGGCGAAGTCTCAAAAAGTCCTGTAATTGATCAGCAACCCGGACTTTAAGTTAAACCATATAAATGATTAATAATTATGAAAAATAGATGTTATATAGGAAATCTCCTGATTGGCGCGCTTCTTTTTACTTCGTGTGAAATGTTTCAAATGGACAACTATGCCGAACCGAAAGAGACCATCAAAGGTGAAATTGTTGATGCCATTACCGGTGAACGGGTGCTGACCGATCAGAGCGGTGACGGTATTCGTATCCGGCTGCGCGAACTGAGCTGGACGGAGACGGAAACGCCTGTAAATTATGATTTTTACTGTATGAAAGAAGGCGTTTATCAGAATACCAAGGTATTCAAAGGGCATTATAATGTGCGGATCGACGGGCCTTTTATCCCGCTGGTACGCTTAAACCAGACAACAGGAGATACCATTGCCGATGAAACAAAATACATTGATATCAAGGGTGTCACCGAAGTGAATTTTCAGGTAAAACCATTCTTGAAGGTAGAATGGGCAGGTACGCCTGCCGTGTCGGACGGTAAGATCACGGCATCGTTCAGGGTAACCCGGGGAATATCACCTGAAGATTTCAAGGCTATTATTGAGCCACTGGGTAGTTATAATGCCGATTTTTTGGATGTCACGGATGTACGTTTACTTGTAAGTCAGGTGCCATACGTGGGTTTTAGCGACAGAGATGATCGATATTCGGTCGTAACAAACTATACCGGAGATGCTTTTAACAGTTTGTTGGGGACGACAATCACGATCACAACAAACAGTAATATACTTGCGGGAAGGACAGTGTGGATCAGGGCGGCAGCCCGTATCCGCTACCTGACCGAAAACGTTTCGCGGTATAATTACAATGAAGCCGTTCGGGTAGATATACCCGAATGAATAAAAAGCGGGAGTCCTCTGTTTATAAGAATACCTGTACGTTATTAAAATAATAAAAGTCAAACAAAATATGAGACGTGTAAGTTTATTATTCATTGTAATGTTGAGTGTTTTATCCTGTTTTGCGCAGAAAAAAACGGATATCTCAGCGGGCTATATCCCGACTG
>JAIRKZ010000120.1 GCA_031259845.1 Tannerellaceae bacterium
GCTCCTGTCGGCCGACTGCGTCGGCTTGGGGGCCGATTGCGTGCTCTTGGAGGCCGTCTGCGTTGGCTTGGGGGCCGTTGGCGTTGGATTGGAGGACGGCGGCGTCGGCTTGGGGGACGGCGGCGAAGGCTTGGGGGCTGATGGCGAAGGCTTGGAGGACGGCGGCGAAGGCTTGGGGGACGACGGCGAAGGCTTGGGGGCTGATGGCGAAGGCCTGGGGCACGGCGGCGGGAACCTGGGGGCTGATGGCGAAGGCTTGGAGGCCGACAGCAAAGGCTTGGAGGCCGACAGCGAAGGCCTGGGGCACGGCGGCGGGAACCTGGGGGCCGATAGCGAAGGCTTGGGGCACGGCGGCGGGAGCTTGGAGGACGATAGCGAAGGCTTGGGGGCCGGCGACGGGAGCTTGGGGGCCGACAGCGAAGGCTTGGGGGACGATAGCGGGAGCTTGAAGGCCGACAGCGAAGGCTTGAAGGCCGACGGCGAAGGCTTGGGGGACGGCAGCGAAGGCTTGGGGGACGACAGCGGGAGCTTGGGGGACGACAGCGGGAGCTTGGAGGCCGGCGGCGGTTTTTACATGACAGTTTCTATACGATAAAAGGCTTTTCTTTGATACATTTGTTGTATTTGATAAATTTATTGTATATTTATGATATTAGTTCTAAATTTTACAATTATGAAGTTCCATGTTCTGGTTTTAATCCTTTTCGCTGCATGCCTGGCAGGATGCAACGAAGACGGGCCGCAGACGGAACTCATTGCTCCCTTAACAGAAGAAGCTCCCGGCGCGTATGATGTTACACAGGAGGCCGCCTTACATATTGCCTCCATGTTCAAATGATTCACCATAATAGCATCTTTCCTCTTCTTCTTCCTCTTCCTCTTCCTCTTCCTTGCGCCGGGCTGCGGCTACGACTGTTGCTTACAGCAGGTCACTTTTCCTTCCAACTGCACAGTAGCGTATGGAAGCAGCTTTATCCGGTTGCCATCAGCAATATTCTTTATATAAGGAATCGAATGCGCCATAGTCATCGCTTTCAAAGGTTGACGATTCCACTACGTTTTCATAAACATATCCGGAAGGCTCCCAGGTTGCTTCTGATGTGTTATTCGAGGATAATCTTAAAGCGGGTAAGGCCGTCGGGGCAGGTGCGCAGGGAGAAGGCGTAGCCGTGGCGGAGCAGTACTTCGCGCACGAAGAGCAGGCCCAGGCCCTGTCCGCCGGGCTTGGTGGAGAAGAAGGGGCTGAACAGTTTGGGTTCGGCTTCTTTGCTGATGCCCCGGCCGGTGTCGGCTATTTCGAGGCTGGCGGGGCGGGCGGTGGTGCGGATGTGGATTTGCCCGCCGGAGCCGATGGATTCGGCGGAGTTTTTGATGATATTTACCAATACCTGTTCAAACAAAAGGTTGTCTACCTGCACCACGGGGGATACTTCGCTCAGGTGCATGGATATCTGTATATTCCGGTTACGGCATACATTTTCCATGAAGCGCTTGCACGACGCCACCAGTGCGTTCAGCTCCTGTTCGCGGGGTTGCGGTTCGGGGATGCGCACCACGTCGGCATAGTTAGTGATAAAGCGGCTCAAGCTGTAACAGCGTTCGATGGCTACCTGGAGAACGCCTTCCAGGTCTCCGGAGCATCCTGTGCGGCGGAGCGTGTCGTCGAGGGTGTCGAGGATGGAAGCGATGCCTGCCGTGGTGTTGTTCACCTCGTGGGCAATCATGCGGATTACTTTCTCGTAGGCCTTTTTCTCGGCCTTGAACACTTCTTCCGTAAGCGATTCTACGAGGTAGAAAGAATGGCGGAAACCTTTGTCTATGAAAGAAGAGTGGGTGCATTTATAGATGCTGGCGTCGCTGAGGCGGATGGTTTGAGACTGGTAGCGCTCAATAAGCAGCAGTTCGGCAGACAGGGGAGAGTCTATCGCGGCCAGGGGTTTGCCTGTGGCGACGCCTTCCTGTGGCAGGCCGAACATCCGGCAGCCGGCGGGATTGATGGAACGCACCTGCCCGTCCAGGTTCAGGATAACCACGCCCATGGGAGAGGCGTTTACCAGCAGGTCGAGGAAATGGTTTTGCTCGCGCAGGTGCAGGCGTTCGTTTTTCAACTGCTCCATCATTTTGTTGAACACGCCTACGATGCGGTCGGCCTCTACCTGCCCCACTTCGCGCAGGCGCGAACTGAAGTCTTGCTCTTTCAGCAAATCCATGCCATCGCCTATTACCTGCAGGGGCTTGATAATGCTCCGGTAAAAGATTATCAGGTAAATGGCCGTGACGATAACGATTACCTCCATCGCCAGAAACATATAGAAGGATGAATGATAGAACACCTCCCAGGTAGTGACCGACAGGATAACGAGCAGCAAAACGGTGAGTATACGGAATAATCCCTTCAGGCGCATATCGTGTCAGAGGTTGATGTTGTACTTTTCCAGCCGCCGGTACAGGGCGGCGCGGCTGATACCGAGCGCCGAGGCTACGTGAGACAGGTTGCCCTGATACGTCCCGATGGCTTGCAGGATAGACTGCTTCTCAAGCTCGTCGAGCGTTAGCCCGCTGAAGGAGGAAGCGTCTGCCTTGCCGGCGGCCTGTTCGCTCTGCGCTGCCAGGTCGGGGGCGTCGAGCAGGGATTTTCCCGATACCAGCAGGGTGCGTTCTATCAGGTTTTTCAGCTCGCGTATATTGCCGGGATAAGGCAGCCCCTCAAGGTAAGCCAGGGCGGCAGGGGTAAAGGCCGGCCTGGGCAATCCGTTTGCTTCCGATTGCCTGGCGGCAAAATACCGGGCCAGCAGGGGTATATCTTCCCTGCGCTGGCGAAGCGGGGGCAGGTGTATCGTTATCAGGTTGATGCGGTAGAAAAGGTCTTCGCGGAAGGCGCGGCCGGCCACCATCCGGCGCAAGTCGCAGTTGGTAGCGCTCACTATCCGTGCGTCGGCTCTGCGCGGCCGGCTGTCTCCCAATACCTCGTAGGTATGGTCTTGAAGCGCGCGGAGCAGCTTCACCTGGCATGAAAGCGCCAGGTCGCCAATCTCGTCGAGAAACAGCGTGCCCTTACCGGCCATCTCAAAACGTCCGGCACGGTCTGTATACGCATCGGTAAAGGCGCCCTTCCTGTGCCCGAACATTTCGCTTTCAAAGAGGCTTTGCGACAAGCCGCCCAGGTTCACCTTTACGAAAGGCTCCCTGGCGCGGGGACTGTTGGCATGGATGGCTTCGGCGATAAGCTCTTTCCCCGTCCCGCTTTCGCCGGTGATAAGAACGGATGCGTTCGTGGGGGCAATGCGCGACACCGTGCCCAGTATGTCCATCAGCGCGGCGCTCTTGCCTATTATCTTATCGAAGTGGAATTTACTGTTGGCCTCCGAACGGTTGAGGGGAAATGCCTCTTCCCTACCCTGCCTGCTTAGCTCCAGGGCGGTGCGTATGGAGCTTAGGAGCGCCAGGTTGTTCCAGGGCTTGGCCACAAAGTCGAACGCCCCGGCCCTCATTCCCTGCACGGCCAGCGAGATAGACCCCCAGGCGGTAATAAGGATTACCGGCACGCCGGGGGCAAGCGCTTTCACCTGTTTAAGTAATTGAATACCTTCTTCGCCCGAGGTGGTAAGCGTAAAATTCATATCCATCAGGATGAGTTGCGGCGCGGCGCGGCGTACAACGGCCAGGGCTTCCTTAGGCCCGGAAACGGCCTCAGGCTCATACCCCGCATGCTTCAACAGGAAACATAAGGAAGAGCGCACCACCGAATCATCGTCTACTATCAGTATCATTCTATTGTTTGTTATGAATAGCAAAAATAAACTATTTCTTCATTCCGGCGCACGGATTATGCGGAAATCAGCGCTCCTCAGAGAGGGCTGGAGGCTCAAGGTTCGTATCCGTCTGGAAATCATAAAGCGTTACGCTGCGGATGTTGTAATAATAGTTCCAGTATTTATAAAGCTCTTCTATGTGCTTGAGCTTGGCTTCATCTTTGGATTTCTGCGCGTCGTTCAGGTCGAGGATATTGATTTTGCCTGTCATAAAGGTTTCGATAGATGTATTGTAGCGCCTGGCGGCTATGGCGTCGGCCTGGCGGGCTATTTCAAGCTGCCCGGCCTGGTTGTTGAAATTCTCTGTCAGCAGGAATATATCCTGGCTGAAATTCATCTGCTCCTGCCGGGTTCTGGAGAGGACTACTTCGCGGTTCGATTCGGCTACTTTTACTTTGCCTTTGCGCTTACCCCAGTCTACCAGCGGCACGTTTACCCCTACTTCTACAATTTGATTGCTGCGCAGGTGGCTGTACGCCTTATCCGCAGTCATGTCTTTTCCCGTATAGCCTATGGAGGCATAGAGGCTGATGCTCCGCCGGTTGCCCTTAGCCGTGGCTACGGCGTAGTCGGCCTCAAGCTGGCGGCGGATGATATTCCTGGCAAAAGAGTTGTTCTCCTGCGCCTTCTCCAATACCTCCCGGTACTGCATCCTTAACGACGGCGCCCATTCGGGAAGCACAGGCTCTATCATATCATCCTCGCTCAAACCGAGGAACGAGCGGAGCTGGAACATCCGCGCATTCAGGTTAGACTGCGCCTCGGTAACAATCCCTTTGGCCTGCAGGGCGCCCAGGTTGAGCTGCATCAACTCGCTCTCGGATATATGCCCTATCCGGCGTTTGGCAACGGCTATTTCATAAAGCTGACCGGCATTTTTGAGGTTCTGCACGGCTATCCCAAGGTTCTCCCTTGCATGCAGCAGGTTAAAGAAGTAAGCAATAGCCGTAAGGGTTACTCCTTCCATACGCTCCATGTAAGCGGCCTTTGCTTCTTTGTAGCGGACAGGTTCGATGCGCCGTTTCCACTTCAGGTTGTTCACGCCAAAGACAGGCTGGGTAAAGGTTACGCCTACGGGAATACTCATAAACTCATTGTACACCTTCCCCCCAAGCTGGCGGGTAAAGTCGAGGGAGGTATTGAGCGACAGCTTGCCCCCGGTAAGCGGCACGTTCTGGTCGATAGATACTTTCCCATTCAGCCCCAGCCAATTGCTCTGAACGTAGGTATACGAACCGTCCGACTCCTGATACGGACTGTAACTGTTCGTATAAGAAGGCAGCGTGCCGGTAAAGTTAACCTCCGGAAGCTGCTCCGCCAGATGCGTGCGATACTCCCAGTAAGCCGTCTTCCATTCGTTGAGGGCCACGGCAGCGTCTACCGACTGTAGCTGCGCGATAGCGATAGCCTCTTTCAAGGTAAGTTGTATGGCATTCCCCTGCCCGCCGGCCGGGAAGAGGGCCGCAGCAAAGAAAAGGCATGCCGTTGCCAGGTAAAACTTCTTCATTTCAGTATATCCGTTTTCCTTAGCAGGAGGCAAAAGCTATGCCAAAGATTTACAGGCCTGATACCCTTGTTGTTCGGCATGCGGGGAGTGTTCGATACCGGACAGAAGGTGTCCGGTTTTGTTTTTTTATTTCCTACCTTTGCAGCGCTACAATATAACAGCATACGTATGAAGAACGAAGGATTTACACTGCGCAAAAGGCTTGAAAGCTTCCGGTATGCTTTCAACGGGATAAGAACATTATGGGCCGAGCCAAACGCCCGGATACACGGCATAGCCGCAGCAACAGTTATAGCGGCAGGATTCCTGTTCCATTTATCCCCTGCCGAATGGATAGCCGTTGTGATAGTAACCGGCGCCGTATTTACAGCCGAAGCGCTTAATACAGCCATCGAACGCTTAGCCAACGCAGTTTCCCCCGGCTACCACGAAACAATCAAACAGGTAAAAGACCTGTCTGCCGCCGCCGTCCTCATCATGTCCATAGCCGCCGCCATCACAGGCGCCATTATCTTCTTGCCTAAATTGCTTATGTGAAAGTTTTATATATTTGTGTATGTTTTGCTATAAAATGAACTGTCTAATCTTTAATATCCAGTGCAATGTTACGAAAATGTATGTTTTTATTAATGGCAGCAAGTATGACGGCAAGTATCAGTAATGCCCAAAACGAACCGATACTGCTCTTTCCCAAAGGAGCCCCGGGCGAAACAATCGGCCTGATAGAAAAAGCCGATACCTACGGCAACCGGACAGGCGGGGAAACCGTTCTGCGCATCTCTAACGTAAGCGAACCAACGATAACCCTATACCCTTCGCCCGCCGATATAGCCAGCGGAGCCGCCGTGATTGTCTGTCCGGGCGGAGGTTACAATATCCTGGCCTATGATTTGGAGGGCGACGAAGTGTGCAAATGGCTGAACATCTGCTTCCACCGGTAAAATTTTGATTGGTAAACCGTACGTTTGAATACATATAAGCTCTCCTCTTAGTTTTTATGTGGGAATATCTAATAATTCGTTTTGAAGCAAATGGTACTTCAAAGAGTACATCAAAAATTCTTTCGTATCCATATTGATCGCATCAAATGTACCTATTTTTTCATCTTTATGCGCTAACAATTGTTTATTACATGGCCCCAGACAGGCAGGAAACCATTTACATTCTATGCAATCCTTTGGTAAAAGATATTTTTGCCAATAGGCTATCGGGGTTGGATGCCACTGTACATGCCCGGTTTCAAAATCTAATTTTCCTAACGCATTGTCCTCGTCAAAAGAGGAAATGGTTGAACATTTGAATATCTTTCCATCGTAATTAAACAGGACTTCCCTGTGCCTCTCGGCAAAGCAAACATGGCCTTTGGGCATGATGTAATAGTCCAGCAGAAATTTCTTATCAAAGAATTTTTGAACAGCCTCATGCAGTAATGCCACATCTACCTTATCCTTAGGAATCTGCCATACTTTTTTTAATATCACATAACCTTTTTTCCTGTCAAGAAAATCAATATCCGCAATGATTTCATCAATCTTTTTCAATGTTCTATTATCAAAATTCACTCTTACGGCTACCCAACGGTTAGGAATTTCCGCATTAATCATTCGAAGTACATCAATTGTTTGCTGATATGTATCAGCAGAGGGCTTGGAAGGATCTTTTTTTATTGAGTTATGAACCGCCCTGTCTCCATCTAATGTAATCTGGAAATGACACCTGTATTTCTTTATGAAATCTATTTGCTCTTGCGTGATTAAAGTCGCATTTGTTGTAAAGTCGGCAATTATCTCTACGTCATTCTCCTTACAGAACTCTTCAGCGAAAGAAAGCACATCTTTAATCCCCTTAAAATAAAAAAAGGGTTCTCCGCCGAAAAAGGATACTTTCAATGTATTAAAGCGAGCGCGCGTATATTCAAGTTTAATGTTTTTTTTGATTGCTTCAACAACATCTTCCTTTAGGTAGCTTCCCGCTATCCGGCTCTCATAACAATACCAACAATTCAGATTACAATCCAACGTTGTATTTATCATCACATGATACCATGTGGAATCATGCTGCATTCTATTCTTTACATACTTAATTACTTCAGCCTCATCAAAGTCATCCGGAACAACAAACTCATTGTCTACCATTTTTTGATAAAACAACGGAGATCGCGCCTCTATTTCAGCACATTCACATCCCACAAACAAATCATGGCACTCATCATTGAGTAATAGAAACCGATTGTTGTATGCATTATAATGTAGATGTTTTCCGGGAGCCAACCTCTCATCCATTTGATAATAGTTTTTTTTCATTTTTGACTAATTGCTCTCATGTGTATTAATTTAGGTTCTATTGTGGCAAATGTATAAACAGTATCAATAGCAATCAAGAAATCCATGCGGACATTACATGGACATCACAGAAAATG
>JAIRKZ010000161.1 GCA_031259845.1 Tannerellaceae bacterium
GGTAAGTAATTACCAGCCACATCATCTTGACGACTTGCTTGCCGAAGCGGAAGTTGTTCCCGCTGTAAATCAGATTGAATGCTATCCCTACCTGACACAGGATGCAACAATCGCATATTGTAAAGATAAAGGCATCTACCCCGAAGCATGGGGGCCGCTCGGCGCCGGACAAAGCGATATTCTCACCAATCCGCTGATTGCCGAAATTGCGTATAGCTACAAGCGAACCCCGGCACAAGTGGCGCTTCGCTGGAATCTGCAACGCGGCGTGATCGTCATCCCTAAATCGGTACACCGCGACCGGCAGATCGAAAATCTTGCTATTACCAACTTCGAACTGACTAATCTGGAAATGGAACAGATCAATGCTCTCAACCAGAACAAGCGGCTTGGCTCCAATCCCGACAATTTTGATTTTTAAAGAATTGGCGAATCGCAAGAATAACAGCCGGGCCTTATGATTTCACAGGTTTTCATCATTAGCTCATCAAAGGCTATTAACCTGATTGGGGATAAACGTATCCGTCTGGAACAATGTTATGGAAACGTACCGAATCATCCTGTTGTTTTATTGCCGGCATAATGAAGAAGTATCCGTTAGTTCCCATCCGTTTAATCTTTCCACAATTGTGAGGCGAACGGCTCACCCCTGTGGGGCGACCGGCTCACAATTGTGGAACGCTCGCCCCACAATTGTGGAAAGATTAAACGGATGCAATGAAAATATGAAATATCTATGAAGCAGTTAATAAAATTATACGCCGTTAGCAAAACATAAACACCCCCCGCATTTCCGTTGCTGCCTGCCACAGGCTGACTTTAAGACCGCGCTTGCGATTAATCTGCTAAAAAAGCGAATAAACAGACAAAAAGCTATTACATCTGTTAGAACAATACTTCATTCTTTGTATATTTGCGACTTCATGGAAAGAATCAATGAATCAAAGATACCCGTCAGTTCTGTTGGAAAATGCAGTGAATGAGTTGGCCTCTCTTCCGGGAATAGGAAGGAAAACTGCGCTTCGGCTGGCTCTTTATATGCTTCGCAGAAATGCTTCATTTGCCGAAGGTCTTGCATCGGCATTAGTCGCTCTGCGAGAAGGAGTGAAATATTGTAAAGTATGTCATAATATCTGTGATGACGAGATATGTGCTATTTGTAGCGACCCCCGGCGCGACCAGTCTCTTGTTTGTGTGGTTGAAAATATAAAAGAAGTGATGGCTATAGAAAATACCGGGCAGTTTCGTGGCGTATATCATGTACTGGGCGGTATTATTTCGCCTATGGATGGAATAGGGCCGAACGATCTGGAAATAGAATCGCTGGCAGGGCGTGTGGCAAGCGAAACAGTGAAGGAAGTAATTCTTGCCCTAAGTACTACGATGGAAGGGGATACTACCAATTTTTTTATTTATCGCAAATTAGCCCCGTATCATATACAGGTTTCCATCATTGCCAGGGGAGTATCTATTGGTGACGAGATTGAATATGCCGATGAGATAACATTAGGCCGTTCGATTGTGAACAGAATAAATTTCAGTGATTCTATAAAAGGAGGGTAATCATTCACCGTTAATCATTAAATATATGTATGAAGAGATAAAGGTTTCTATTGTTATTGTAAATTATAATGTGAAATTTTTTCTTGAGCAATGCCTTCTTTCCGTCCGGGCTGCTACTATTGGCATAGAGACGGAAGTGTTTGTAGTAGACAATCATTCGCAGGATGATTCAATAGCCTATCTTCGCCCGAAATTCCCTGACGTTACATTTATTGAAAATGAGGATAATCCTGGTTTTGCCTTTGCTAATAACCAAGCTATCAGATTGTGCCGGGGAGAGTATGTTTTATTATTGAATCCGGATACGGTTATAGGAGAAGAAAGCATACGCACTCTTTGTTTCTTTTTGGATGAACATACAAAAGCAGGAGGGATTGGCGTAAAAATGATGGATGGGCACGGCATTTTTCTGCCGGAAAGCAAACGAAGTTTTCCTTCTCCCTGGGTCTCTTTTTGTAAAATATTCGGTCTGTCCAAGATTTTTCCCGGTTCTAAAGTTTTTGCACGTTACAGTTTGCCCTGGCTCAATTCCAACAAACAACATAAGGTGGATGTGCTGGCTGGCGCTTTTATGATGATCCGGCATGAGGCTTTGGATAAAATCGGACTCCCGGATGAAGCCTTTTTTATGTATGGCGAGGATATTGATTTATCGTATCGCCTGGTGTTGGGCGGATATACGAATTATTATATCCCGGAACGTATTTTGCATTACAAGGGGGAGAGTACGAAACGTGATGATATATCGTTCGTTAAGAATTTCTATGGGGCAATGCGCATATTTTACAAGAAGTATTACCCCCGTTCGGGCTGGCTGATGTCTTTCCTTATCCAGTTGGCTATCGCTTTAAAAGCTTTGGGAGCAATGTTGAACAGATCAGTAAAGGCAAAAAAGATAAAGAAGGCGAAAAAGATAAAGAACCGCCGCGTGTTGGTTTTGTGCCGCGAAGATAATTTTGAACAGGTAAAAGCTACATGTATCAAGCGTATGCCCGAACTGGAATATGTTAACTTATGGGATTTGGATACCGAACGTGTGATGGATGCTATTTGCAGACGCAACCAAATGAAGTCATTTACCGACATCGCCTTCTGTTATCCCGATGTACGTTTCGAACAAATGTTGCTTTTTATGGACACAATGGTAAACAAGAAAACAATCTATCACATATATAACAAAGAAAGCGGGCAATTGGTTTCTCCCGGAAAATAGCTATGGCGCTACTAAAAAACGATCAAATCATACTCAGGGCATTGGAACCTGAAGACTTGGATGTTCTTTATAAATGGGAGAACGATTCGTCTGTATGGAGTTCGGGAAATACAACATCCCCCTATTCCCGTTATGTGTTAAAAGAATATATCTCTCAATCACATCTTAGTATTTACGACCAGAAACAGCTACGCCTGATGATTGAATTGCGGGAAACAGGCAAAGCCGGCGGAATAGTTGATATCTACGATTTTGATTTGCACAACAGGAGAGCTGGCGTAAGTATTCTGATCGACACTGAATTCCGAAGAAACGGCATAGCGACTGAAGCCATCAAACTATTGACAGATTATGCTTTTTCCTTTCTGAAAATACACCAACTCTACGCCTATGTAGCCGTAACAAACGAAGCAAGCAAAGCTCTTTTCCTCCGTTGCGGCTTTACAGTGTCAGGCACTTTATCCGATTGGGCCCTGACTGAAGACGGATTTACAGATGTGCTGGTGCTGCAATGTTTTGAACCGTTTAATTAATTCTAAGGTGGTGATATAAACGGATTGTATAGATTAGCATACTTTGGAAAATACCTCCAAATAAAGAACAGATATATCAGATAATTCTTACATTTGTCTTTACCAAAAATATTGAAGTTGAATGAAAAACCCACCCGATTATACGATCGACAAAGCAACTCTGCTTCTTCTAAAACAGGGAAATATGATCGCTTTTGAAACCATTTATCGGAAATACGGCGCTTGGGTATATAATTTTATTTGTTCGCTCCTTTATGATAAACCATTAGCTGAAGACCTTACACAAACCGTATTTCTTAAACTTTGGGAACGGAGAACGTTTATTGACGTTGATAAGAATTTAGATTCTTATTTGTTCACCATCGCCCGGAACTTAGTACATAAAGAAACAGAAAAACGCCTGATGAAAAAATCGTACCTGAACGAATTTGTATCCAATACGGATAGGGATGAAGGAACGGAAGCAAAAATAAACGCCAACTCTTTACAGGAGTATATCGACTCTTTAGTAGAACAACTACCTCCCGAACGCAGACGAATCTATAAATTGAGCCGTACCGAACATTTGTCGAACAAAGAGATTGCTACCCTTCTTTCCATTTCCGAAAAAACAGTAGAAACACAACTGTACAGATCGCTCCGGTTTCTCAAACAAAAACTATCCAAAGAATAAGAAATACCTGCTAATCAAAAAAAAATTAGTGTACTTTTCATCATTTCAATTAAGGCTTTTCTTCCGGTCATTCTGTTAAAATTACGCAAAGCAGTACATGCTTCAAAGATAATCGTTAAATAATCTTTATTTTCTTTCAGCCTGTAAGTGGTTTATCCATCAAACGACTATGTATAAAAAAGAGGAAATGAAAGATTCAAAATACATTGATCTGTTAAATCGCTTTATCAAAGGTAAGCTATCGCCTGAAGAAGAAACGCTTCTGCGAGAATGGTTTTGCTCGGATGCGTCTTCAAATGAAATCGAAGCGCTTTACCAGGAAAAATGGGAAAGCGGGAAAACGAAAGACATGCCTCCCGAACAACTATTGAAAATCTTAAACAGCATAAAATCAAACATAACGAATAAGGATGTACGGATAAAGAAACGATTCGCCATCCACAGATGGCTGCCTTA
>JAIRKZ010000204.1 GCA_031259845.1 Tannerellaceae bacterium
AACCATCCTTCTTTGGCTTTGCCGTAATCTTCTATTTCATTCCATGTCTCCGCTCCACAGATTACGGCGGCAATCGTGATGAAGATAATATCTTCCATTAAATGCTCCTTACACCTGTCTATACGTGGATCAGGCAAATTCGTAAAATAACTGACAGGACTTCTCTTTGGCATTTTTTGACCGCTAAGATACTCCTTTTTTTATAATGTGTTTGCCCTGAAAGGTCTTCGCTCAAATCCTTGAGATTGAGCTTTTAGCTACAGTGTTTTTTGTCTTTTTTACCTTTCTGCGAATAATACCTTTTCTAAAGTCTCTTTCAAAATAAAGACAACCTTCCGTCTGTTCCCATTCGAGCCCAAATGAGTTGAGCATACCGGCTATTTCTACCGCATCGTTTTTTTTATGATAAGTACAAATAGAAAAATCTATGTCGTGCGCTTCTCTCAAGAGGTTTGTGGCGCCTCGCAATGCGGCCTGTTCGTAACCTTCAATATCCATTTTAATAAAAAGATTTCGCTTGTCTTTGTCCTCAAAAAAACGGTCGAGGGTTACCGTATTTTCATCATTACTGTCACTGACATACTTGTGGACAATTGTTACTTTGTTTTTCCATGGAGCAAATGTAGCGTTCAAAGCTTCAATCCAAACATCGTCGCATTCAAATAGATAAACATGACCTACCAGTTCAATAACGTCCAACGCAAAAATAGCTTCGGCTGCGCCAATATCAAGCAGGGTTTTTCCTTTAAGGCGATTTATATCCTCTACATAGCGGTGCGGCGAAGAAATGTCCTGTTCAATAAGAAGGGATTTATAAGCAGATTCGACTACCTTTTTGTCTCTATATGCGTTTGATTTTGGGAAATACAAGTTTTTCCCGGAATGTATTACGTAAGGCAACCCAAACTGGGCGTCAAAATGACAAACAACATGCTTTTTTTTATAATCCAGCGCAAAAGGATAAGGGAAGTACATTAAACCATGTTTCCCCATAAAAGCATATAAGCGATTTTGTTCCGTATTCGGCAAAAAATATCGGAACAGATAGGTGTATTTCGCCTTGAGGTTCTCACTAAATTTTCGCAAATGCAGTAAAGTCACGCCTAAAAAAGCGGCATAGATTTTATTCCGGATGTTTTCGGATATGTATTTTCTGTATAATTTAACTATCATATGATATAATTCATTTCTTTAACTTCAACTGTTCTCCCCTCAATATTTACACGTATTACCAATACTCATTGCTTTCCTAAATTTCGAGGCTAAGTTACGACTATTTATAGGCATTGTACCCAGAGGTGAGAGTATATTCTGATGATAACTAATGTTGGGCAGGAAGCGGAACCCATCCCTGATACGCCAACCGGTTTTTATCGTATAATACCGGCGGCCAAGCTTTGCCTTTTGGTCAGCACCAATTCTTCCTGCACCGTTTTTTCTCCCTGAATAGCTGATGGAATCCCTTAACTAAACGACATTGGTATTAAATACCTAACGTACGTTTTAATTCAATAATCTGGGAATCCCATAATTCGATTGCATCTTGTTTTTCGTCAGGATCGGCGAAATCGGTTATTTCAAGAGCAGTGCCACCGGTCAATTCTATTATATGTATACGAAACTCAAAATAAGTAGAGTCGTCTTCTTCGGCCACCCAATGATAACGAACACTCATTTCCGGCTTCATAGCTACGATTTCCGCCTCTTCCTCCTGCTTATCCCACTTAAAGATATACTTATTATCGTAAACAGATATGTCATCGGCAAACCACGAAGCAAGTCCCGGTGGCGTAGTGAGATGATTCCATAAACTTCTTCGCGAAACGGTGTCAAAAACGTATTCAATATGATATTTCTCCTTTTTCATTCCTATATCCATTAAATTCGCCCTAAGATATGTAAAAGAATCGAATCGTCTATCACTTTAGAGACAGAAAAATTATTTTTAATCACTACCGACCGACTAAAATATTAAAAGGGCTAAATTATTAGCTACCGGCTAAGAAAACAGCTCTCCTCCCCGGTATTTCACCAGAGACGGGAGCTATTCTTTTTTGCAATCATTTCGTCAGACTATTTCGCCGCGTACGATTTCTTCTTTTTCTTTATCCCAGTACATCGTTCGTCCTTCCAGGAAAGCGCGCGTACCCATGTGGGCGGTGATGGCTTCTTCGAAAGCCTGGTTGATGTTACAACTCGGCGTTTTTTTCTGGCGGATACATTCCAGCCACTCGCGTATATGCAGGTGCGTGGTGTCGTAACGTTTCCCGTTTACATAGGTATAAAGCAGGCCGCGTTGCGCAAAGTAAAGTTCCGTTGGCGATGTAACGGTGTCGGAGCTATTCTGTCCCGGCACATAGGTATAAAAAGGTGCATCTGTATGGATAATGCCTTTAGCTATTTTGTCCGCATAACGGGTTGAATCCTGATCCACCGTTATTTGAAGAATATTAGACACTTCCATAGAAGCGTCGTGCCCCATGAATACTTTACCCCGGCTGCGCGAACTGGCTAATGTGGCGCTATAAAGCATCGTCATATTCCTGTCGGGAAATTCAAAGGTGGTCTGCAAAACATCGGGTACGGTACGTCCGTCTTTGAAGAAATAAACACCGCCCGAAGAGGTTGCGGCATGGGGAATACCCACGTGCATAATCTGATTCACGGCATCGTATTCATGCGTAAGCAAGTCGCCGGAAAGCCCTGTGCTGTAATCCCACCAGCAACGCCAGCGAAAGAAACGTTCCAGGCTGAATTTGCTTCTTTCTTCCGGCCCTACGTAGCGTTCCAATCCGCAGGTAGTCATGTAGTCCATATATTCTTTGATACGTTCCGGGTCTCCTTCAAACTGTTTCCAGTCAATCGTTGTCGGATTGGAGCCTTCAATCAGGTCGTATACCCAAGCGCCGTTGGGAGAGTTCCGGTTTGTACAAACTTCGATGAGGTTTACATCGCCCAGTAGCCCTTTGCTGATAATCTCTTCCGCTTTCTGATAACAATCAGTTTGCCTGCCCTGATGCCCTAACTGAAATACAACGCCGGTCTCATTTATTACCTGGCGCACCATATAGGTTTCGGGGACAGTCCACGACAACGGCTTTTCTACATACACATGCTTGCCTGCTTTGGCCGCGTCCATCGCCATTGTGCTATGCCAGTGGTCGGGTGCAGCGATAATAACCGCATCAATATCATTAGCCGCCAATAATTCTTTGTAGTGGCGGTAACGCTTCGGCGCTTTTCCGAACGTACCGTTCGAGCCTTCCCTGTTTATGTTTGAACCGGCCAGAATAGCCGCATCGCCATAAACATCGAAAATATCGCATACGCCCGTTATCTCAATATTCAGGTTATCCTGTTCCTTATATTGCTGATAGCGGGTGTCATTTTTGTTGTTTTTCGAGGCTTCAATCATGGTATCTATCCATGATGGCTCGGCAAATCCGGCAGCGCGTAGCAGTTGTTTGCCTCTGATTCCGAAGCCAATGATTCCTATGCGGATTAATTCCCCGTCCGGTTTAGGTTCCAGATATTTGGCTTCGTCTTTACTTACGCTGAATACATCGGAAATATCACGTCCCCGCGTTACTTCTTTCTGTTTCTTGTATACGCCATACGCTAAGGCTCCTAAAACGGGAACAGTGGCTAATACTTTTATAGCATCACGGCGCCCTTTGGATTCCGGTTGCTCAGGTGTTGATGCCTGGTTCAGGTCTTTATCTTCTGTTGCCATGGTTATATGAGTTTATATTTACGAAAACCTGCCGGTAGTATATTCTTCAGATACCGGTCTATTCCTATCACATGAGATGTTGGGAACGTACATAGAACAGCTAATGCCGCACATTCCACCAAATTCTTGTCAATCCATAAATAAGAGCCTTCGAACGGCATCAGGTAAGAAGCTGCTACAAAAGAAGGATGCGACAAGGTGTACATGATAAGGAGCAATATGCCTCCGATAGAAGCAATCCGTGATAAACATCCTGTTATCAAAGCAAGCCCGATTAAAAGCAGGCACCATTTATTCATCACATTTACCATATCCACCATGGCTGCATCCTGAGTTAATGAAATAAAAAAAGAAGCGATGGGGCCTTGTGAATCGAGTAAATAAGGAAGGGAGGTCCATTTAGGATTGAGAATCTTCACTAAGCCCTCATAGGCAAAGTGCCATCCTATAAAAACACGTAAAACGATAAGCCACGTCAGCTGGGCTTTTGTGTACAATTGATTTTTCATTATAAAATTCTAAATGTGGTCTGTAAATAAAAAAAGAATACCCAAAGAATGAACTGTTTCCGTTCTTCTCCGGGTATCCCTGTTGAAAATTGGTCATTCGTTTTATAAAAACGTTAGATTAGTCCAATATTTTAATTTTGATGTTACGGAACCATACATCATCCCCGTGGTCTTGGAAGCCGATGTATCCTTCATGCGCCGGACCACCCAGGTTAAGCAGCCAGTGATAAGCTAACGGCCATTTGTCCTTGCTGAATTTGCAATTATCCAGCAGTTCTTTCCATTGCGGCGTCCACAAGTGATATTCAACAACGGTTTTTCCGTTTTGTTCATGAAAAACAGAACCTTTAAAAACCGTAATTTTAGCCGTATTCCATTCTCCGAACGGAAGGGAATTTTGCGGATTAGCCGGAATCATATCATACAAGGAAGCTGATTGACGGTTTCCGTTCTCTCCTTGTGTTGCATCCGGATGGTTGGCATTATCCAAAATCTGGTATTCAGGAGATGAGATGTAAATAGGTTCACCTTTGATTTCCTGCGCCAGAACGAAAACGCCCGAATTGGAGCCTTTGGCTACTTTCCAATCAAACGACAACTCGAAATTTTTAAATTTGTGCGCGAAAATGAGGTCTCCGCCATCGTTGTTTTGCGCTTCGCCGCCTCCCGAACCATTGAATTTGAGTGCGTTTTCCTGTTCGTCAATCACCCAGCGGCCCGGAACAGCGTCTTTGTTGTAACCACGCCATCCATACAGGCTTTTTCCGCAGAAAATGGTAATAACACCATTCGCGTCTTTAGAAAAAGCATTCAAATCAACCTGCGTTTTTTCGAGGAGCGTATATTCCGGAACGCCATTAACGGAATCTGCTGCAACAACTGTTTCTGTTGTTGTTACCGTATAAGGTGTTGTCTCATCGGGGCAAACGCTCTTGGGGGCGCCTCCGCAAGAAGTACAGGCAAAAACCACCAATGCAGAAGCTACAAATGTGAATTTTTTTTTGGTATTCATTGTAAAAAATCAAATAGATGATACATTTTATAAATTTACGGCATTTCAACTAATTTCCAACCGTCGCGATAGTTATGCTTGATTAATTCTTCGGCAAACTTCTTCGCATTAATCGGGTCTGTCCACGTCTTGTTAAAGGATGGGTGGCCGTCTTTGATGGTGAAACCATCTTTAATAACAATCTTAATTTCTTCGTTGTCGGCAATATTCGTAAACTTCATATTCGGGCCGTCCCAATGTAATTCTTTGTTCAGCGATTGCAGACGAACGGCTAATACACCCATTACTACCATTTCGTTGAATGGACCTGCTTCCGAGAAGTCTGATTTGGTCAATACGCGATTCGCTGCGCTTTCTTTACAAGCGCGTATCCAGTCTTGTTCGTGTCCGCCACGCATAGCATCTTTCACACGACGGCAAACCTGAGGAGCGTTAGGCGTACGGCCGGAAAGCAACCATGGTCTTACGCCGTAGCAACCGCAAATCAAGGTATCCTTTGTTCCGTGGAAAATAACGGCGCCGCCTTCATCGTTCATATTTCTGCCTGCCGGCCATCCGCATGGGAGATCAGGTTTCAAACCTCCATCGTACCAATGTACTTCAACTTCCGGTAAAGACACTTTTGGCATATTGTCGCGAGCCGGGAAGACAAGCTTTACGTGTTGTGCCTGCGGAGCGCAGTCTTTTAATAATAAGGTGGAAGAACCTTGAACTTTGGTAGGATAACCCAATTTCAGCCCTTTAAATACAGGATGAAGGATATGGCAAGCCATGTCGCCCAATGCGCCTGTACCGTAGTTCCACCAGCCACGCCAGTTCCAAGGATGATAAAGGTTGTTATAAGGAACCAATTCAGCCGGACCGGTAAATAAGTCCCAGTTTAAGGTAGAAGGTATTTTATCAGCCTTTTCGGGCGTCATCAAACCTTGCGGCCAGATAGGACGGTCGGTAAAAGCTTCTACTTTGGTTACTTCACCTATTTCGCCGCTCCAAATCCATTCGCAAACCAAGTCTACGCCTTCTGCCGAAGAACCCTGATTACCCATTTGGGTAGCTACTTTGTATTTACTGGCTAATTTGGTAAGCAAACGAGATTCATAAACCGAGTGGGTCAAAGGTTTTTGCACATAAGCATGTTTGCCCATTGTAATGGCATCGGCTGCAATGATAGCGTGTGTATGGTCTGCAGTAGCCACCAATACAGCGTCTATCTCTTTGCCCATTTCATCAAACAGTTTGCGATAGTCCCAGTATTTCTTTGCCTGGCTGTATTTTTCGAATACCGGTTTTGAATACTTCCAGTCAATATCGCAAAGAGCTACGATATTTTCTGTTGTAGACATGTTCGAAAGGTTAGCATTACCCATACCTCCGATACCAACACCGGCAATGTTCAGCTTATCAGTCGGAGCTATGTAGCCATGGCTTTTACCTAAGATAGAGTTCGGAACAATAGTCAAAGCTGCTGCGGCAGCCGTACCTTTTTGAAGAAACGATCTTCTTGAAATTTTTGACATAATAACTTTTCTTTATAGATTAGCACTTATAATTGATAATATTCTTTTTACATTCATCTAACACACAAATCGACGCAAATATAACCAATGCCACGAGTATAGGCAACTATAAAAAGGCTCTTTCTTCCTTAAAATAATTTTTTTTAACAATGTTTTCCGTTTCTTCATTTAAAGAATACAAGGTTGGTAGCACAAAATAATAAGGAGGAAGAAGAGAAGCTGGCGCGTTTTACAATATACTATCGTTAAGGCTTATTCGCTGATAAATTTTAACCCAACTTTGACCCTGTCAATTCGTACATTCGATTTCACGGATCAGATTATAATAATTCCAAGTGGCTTTCTCATCCAAGTTTGTCAGTCGTTTGCGCGATACGCACAGATAATTGTAGCCCTTCTCTGACTTGAGAGGCGTTACTATTGCTGCCTTCGTAGTTGTTTTGGATGTTTACGTTTTGAGTGTTATTAGTTCGGGATCGCCGGGGCCTACTGATACAAATTGGATGGAATTTGCCATATATCTTACTGAATTGGACGGCAAAAATAAAGAAAATTTCTACATTTGTGGCGGAATGGTTCCGCTATTTCTTTCCGGAGATGCGGATGAAAAGGGAACCGGGTGTAAATCCCGGACAGTCCACGCTGCTGTGAAACTTCGTGAACATCCCAATAATCCTTTGCCACTGGTTAATTGCTTCGCAATTTCATTTGAACAACTTCGTGAAGCTTGCCGGGAAGGCGTTGGAGATGGAAGTAAGTCAGAAGACCTGCCGTTTTGATATTTGCTGTTATCCCCGTGGAGTGGATAGAGGCGTCTATTTAAATAAAACTATAATGAACAAGATTTTATTGGTTTGCCTTGTGGCATTGTTGACCGTATCGTGTATATCGAAAAAGGAGAGATCGCAGGATATGAATGCTTCATCTACTGAGGCTTCTACTTCTGCGGATCGCATTGTGCCTCAATATGCTAAAGGGTTTGAAATCACTTATACCAACGGTTATGTGTTGGTGGATATACAGGACCCGCAATATGAAGAA
>JAIRKZ010000012.1 GCA_031259845.1 Tannerellaceae bacterium
CGAATTGTTTATCCGCACATACGAATTGCTGTAATGAATACCGGCGCGGTATCTTATCCGGCTAAAGAACAGCCTGTTTTGATAATCAGGGATAAATTCGCCGCCCGCCGCCACACGTATGCGGTTTTTAAATTCATCCGATTTATCAAAAAAGCGGGCTTGCCCCCAGTTTTCATACAAAAAGTCGGCTGCCAGCGTTAATTTGTTTTGTTTCACATAGGATATTCCCAACCCTACAGAATGGGGTATATCGAAAGCCTGGTTTCTTGTTGTATCTCCTTCCGTCAAGGCGCCGCTCGCATCGGTAAAGATGTCGTAAGACGTTGTATTCAATTTCTTTTCAGGAGAATAAGCCACTCCTAACGTGAAACTTTCCCTTGCACTGAACGGATGCGTGTACTGAAGCCCGAAATCCAGCTTAATATCTCTCACTTCCAGTTCTTTTAAGCGATAAGAAATATTATTGCCGCCGGTTGTAATCAGTAATGTCTGGTTGTGATCCATACGCCCGAACAAATAACCTATATTGGCTCCTGCCGAAAGACGCTTCTTCCATATATCTATAGACACGCCTGCGTACACTTCGTTTAATCCGCCTGTGCCGGTAAATTGCTCCGTATAGCCTACCTCTCCTACTTTATCGGAGCCATAGTTGTAGCCTACGTAAGAATAAGGCAGAAGCCCGGCGCTGACAGCTATCCGGCGGTGTACCGGAAACTGCAGGGCTATGTACTCTATATTACCGTTGAGCCTGCGTTCGTTATGAACGCCGTCATTAAACCACGATAACTGCCCGGCTACGCCAAAATCGAAGATAAACGTAAGCGAATCCATGCCTGTATACGAAGCCGGATTCATCGGGTTTATCTGTTTGTTCGAACGCAAGCCATATCCTATACCTCCCATCGCCCGGCCGGCTCCAAAGGAACGGTCGGCTAATTCACCATAACCATATCTCGTATAGGGTGAGTTTGTGTTATTTTGGGCCGGTAACACGAATGAAACGGCCAAAAGAACGCCTGCTACTACTACTCTATTTATTTTCAGCATTATACTCTAAAATTCGATTTAATCCTATCAACACTAAATTAATGCTTGCAAAGATGATGTTTTTTAGTCGTCTGGCAAAATAATTCGTATGGCCACCTGTTAAAAAAACCAAAAGGCCCGGATATTTCAGGCGCAAATCATTGATGTAGCCGTCCATTTCGTAACAAATTCCATTTACAACACCCGCCTGAATGGCCGTCTCCGTACGATTCCCTATGAATGGGATTTGTTCCGCTTCTCTGACTAACGGAAGCTTTTTAGTGTAATCATTTAACGCTTTGAAACGGGTAGTCATACCGGGTGATATATTTCCACCGAGGTAAACGCCTGCGGCTTCTATCAATTCATAGGTAATGGCAGTACCTGCATCAATAACCAGAATATCCTTTCCCGGTTCCAGGTAATGAGCGCCCACCGCAGCGGCCAAACGGTCTTTCCCTAATGTTTCCGGGGTTTGATATTGTACTTTTATCGGTAAAGGAACTTTTTCGTCCAACAGGATAAAACGGTTGAGCCTGCTTTCAAGGAATGATACGGTTTCCCGGTCGGTTCCGGTCACCGTAGACATTATACCGCACGCAGGATTATACTGCTGAAAAAGGAATGCTATATCCGATGCCTTAAAATCATCGTATATAAAAGACGTCTTCACATAACCATTTTCAAATATGGCAACTTTCGTAGCTGTATTTCCCTGTTCAATAATAAGATTCACCTGTTTGTATATTTTTTGCAAAGGAAAGCAAAAATCCGGATGGGACAGAAAAAAAATCAAAAAATAGTGTGCCTGACTATAAAAACACTACTTTTGAGCATTAGCTTATAACAGGGTGAGCATCGAAGGATTAACAACAAAGGAAAACGTACGGTTTATGAACGGAAGAGATTACCGGCAGAAGGCTCTCGAAACAAACGGCAAGCAGAGATAGAGAGCCGAGCGCCAGTATTCGCTTGTGTGCCCGCCGTCGCCCATCGAAAGACCGGCAACGGCGCGATGCCGCTTATCGCCAATAATGCGGTATTCCTTTTCGATATACGGCAAAAATTCGGTAAAGAAAAAGGTTTCATACTGCCAGCCCGGCATATTAAAATAGCCGTTCCACGCACCTTCGTCCATATTGCCGCCAGCGTTTGGCGATACGATAATCATTTCTACCGCCTCGCCCGAAGCTATCAGCAGGTCGGCGACGTCTTTGGCCCGTTCGTTTTCGAACCAGCTGCGATTGGTTCCCGTACCGAATATTCGCGACCGGCGTTCAACACGTTGCAGTGAATCGTTTTTGTTTCTACCCTGCTCATATCAGCCATTGGCGGGAACTGCGCCAATGTCGCGTTGCAAAAAAAGGCAAGCGTCATTATTACAAAAGAATGTTTATACTGTTTTATCTGTTTTTATTTAACGGGCATTATGCCGTTTCGATTTATCGCCGGTTTGAAATAATGTTTATGGGCGTTACCCGATTTTGCGTTCAGGGAGAAAGAAATCTTTTTCCGTAAGCCCGCATCTGGAGGCAATATATCTGCAATAGTCTAAACGACCGGTCTTTTGGTCGCGGGTGTCTGAACCGAAGGTAAATTTCAACCCGGCTTTTTTTGCCATCCGTATAAATTCTTCATGCGGTGTCCGCGCCAGGTCATTTATTTCGATTGCAATATTTCTTGCCGCGGCTGCGTCAATGATTTGCCGCATACGCTTCCTGGTCCATAACTTAGCGTATTCACGCTGGATGGAAATGGGGAGGAGCAGGGGGCAGGCAAAGATATCAAGCGGTTCGTCAGCGGTGAGGATGGTTATGCAGTGCTGCATGTTGCGCTCCATAAATGCTTCGGGGCTGTCGATATAAGAGGCATACTCCCATACGTTAATCTGTTCCCCGTAACCGTTTCCCGAGGGGACTATCTGCGGATCCATCGCCACATAATCGGCCTGGGCAATGAGGCCGGGCGAGAGATTGGCAGACCATCCGGGACTCATGGGTTGCAGTCCTATATAAACGGGCCAGGGCTTCAGGGCATCAATATAGGCTTTCAGTTCTTCGTCAGTGCGGATGCCCCAAGGCGCTATGTTCTCCATAACGCCGAACGTTATGCCGATAGCTTTGGATTTGGCTACAATGTCTTCTATCGTTTGCCTGTCCGAACGGTGAACATGCAGGTCTGTCGCCGGGATATTACCCGCATCGGGTATCGTGTGGGTATGCCCGGCGTTACCGGGAAAGTAATGCGCGGCTTCTACCTTTCCCGCCATGCCTGCCGCAAAGAGCAATCCCGCTGTCTGTAAAAATCTTTTTCTGTCCATTGCTTTCGTCTCCTCTATTTTAATTATGCGTTAGCTGCCGTGCCGGCTGCGTGTTTGCAAAAATAGGGGCAATAAACCGGTTTGGATTGTTGTATCTGTTTTTAAATTTGTCAGATATTTGCTTTTGCCTTTTTCTTTCAGAATAAAACAAGGCTGTACAGAGAGAGAGGGGCGCTGTTACGGAAATTGATTTAAGCCACAGGGGGCGTGTTACGCTTGCGGTATGATTTGCGGTAGTGGGTTGGGGTTACTTTTTTCAGTTTCTTAAAAACCCTGTTGTAGTGGGGCATATCCCTGAAGCCCGATTCGAAACAGACGTCGGCGATCGGCTTGTCCGTTTCCGTCAGCATCTGGCAGGATGATTCTATACGGTATCCGGTAAGATAGGTAAAGAACGTCTGGCCGGTCATCCTTCTGAAGAACGTGCAAAATGAGGACTTTCCCATGTTTACAAATTGCGCTATTTCATCGAGCGTTATATCCTGCCGGAAATGATTCATCACATACCAATAGATTTGTTGCAGCTTTCGCTCTTTTTTGTCATCCACGAGCGGATAACCGGCAATAACCGACTTTTCCTGCGAGGCTAACAGCATAAACAGCTTGATTAGGGAGGATATCTGTTCGATTTTCGATTGCCTCGCCATTGCCGCCGTCAGCTGTTGCAACTGTTGCAGGGCGTCTCCGCCGAATGAGATGGCAACTTTATTGTTTTGGATTTCCGAAACGACTGTTTCGAGTTCGGGGAACGCCTTTGCCAGATAAGTAAGGAGGCTGTCCGAGAAAACAACCGTTATATTTTCTATTTCCCCATTCTCATTGGATACGGACTCGTCATACAACCAGGTATGGGGCAGACCGGGCGGAATCAGGACTACCTCGCCCGCCGAAAACGCTTCTGCCACGCCTCCTGTCAGCCTCGTGCCTTTCCCTACCAGCACATGGGAGAGTTCCCACGTTTTCTGCTGATGCAAGGAGAGATGTTCATGCCATACAATCCGCACGTAATCGACCGTGAACGACGTTATCCCTTCAAAGGGCATCTGACAATATTTGATATCTCCGGTATTTTTATCCATAGCTGATTCAAAAACATAAATATACAGCAATTAAAACAGCCGGCAAGCAATTTACGACAATCCGCTACCGGCAGACGATTTTAAAGCGCCCCCCGGCTACCCATCACTTTACGCGCTACTTTTCTGAATTTTAATGCCATACTTGTACGTTTTAAAAGTTTATAATCGTGACGGTGCAAATATACAACCGCCAAAAAACCGTTTGTCGCTTAATGACGGTAAATGGCGGTAAATCCCCATAATTGTTAAAAAAATCATCATAGCGCCTTGAGTAAACCATTATAGCGGTTTGGTAAAAGCATTATAGCGCTTTGTCCAAGACACTATAATGCTTTACTCAAGGCATTATACTGATTTTTAATTCATTCAACTCCTGTTTTTTCTTTTTTTATTTCTTTTCCCTCTCCTTTTCCTTTTGTGTAGTTATTGCCACCGGAAACCCGGGTTTCCTCCGTAATAAGCCCCGTTTTTAGGGAAATAACTTCTATTTTTTCAAACGTTTAGCTACTTCGAGGTCGTTTTTGGATAAGTCATTTTTCACTATTTCGCATAAACTATCCATTAAATATTCATTAAGACTGATGACTTTTCCATACTCGCCGTCAACAGACATTTCTGTCAATATAAATTCTTATCTTCTTTCAGCGATTCAGCGAGAAAAAAAGTTAAACTATAAATAGTTGGAAATAAAACAGATATAAAATTAGGAAAAATAAATATTTCCGGCTAATTTTGCAGACAAGGACACAAAGAAAGGGCCTAGCCCCTATATTATGGGCTGAGCTTTTAACTACAGTGTTCTTTCATATTTTAAGTTAGTAGTAACAATATAATAAACCATTGTTCCGGCAGGAACAATTACTAATCCTTTCTCTGCGGGGAAGCAGGAACCGCTTACGATTACTTTTTTTCCTTCCTCGAAGCGGAAATCTTCGTCTGTTTCCTTGATTAAATAAATATCCTCACTGTCAATGGTTCCGGGATAACCGTAACGGATACTCCACATTTTCGCATCTTTTGAATAACGTAATATGCCTTCCCTGTTTTCTATTATCATATCCGGTTCGGTTATTTCAGTTAAATCGGTAATAATAATAGAATAAACCGTTGCTCCTTCCGGAACGGGGAATGACGTCTCTGCGAGGTAGCATGAGCCGCTTACCTTTACTGATTTACCTTCCTCGAAGGTAAAGGCTTTAGTTGTTTCCTTGATCAAATAAATATTCACTCCTTCATTAAATCTTGTTCCGGGATCGTAGATTTCATGGATACCCCACATTTTCATTTCATCGGAATAATGCAATATGCCGGTCACAT
>JAIRKZ010000050.1 GCA_031259845.1 Tannerellaceae bacterium
ACCGCTTTGCAAGGATTCGCTCTGTTATTGATACCACTATCAAAAATGGACAGGATGTTTTTACCGCTTTGAAATGTCTCGCTGACATCCAATGTGGGAATAGTACCTGAGTAGTTACAAAAATAGAAATCGCCGAATAAATTTATTTTTATTGTTGTTTAGTATTGCAAAATATGGTATTACACGAGTATGCCGCCGGCTGTATTTTTGTTATGCTTTAATAAACCTATAGAAATAACAGCATTACAAAGTTTCAATTTATCCGGTTAGGTCATGTTTTCCACTTTTGTAGCAAGTCCTTAGGTTGAGCATTTGCCTGGCGCTTATTCTACCCGCGCTTGCAAACTTTCCACTCGCCTTCGCCATAGACTTTTAACCCGGAGGAAGGCAGACTATGATTTCAACAAAACCGTTATTTTGTCTCTGAGATTAAAGTCATTTTCTTAACTTTGTCTTTATGAAACAGGATTATCTTACAACAGACACCCCTTCACAGCATAAAGTTGACTCCGGCAATGCTGTTAATTGATGAACGAAAAGATATGTTGTCAATGATCAATAAATTTAAAGATAAAGACTTAGGCATTATAACTATTAAAACGAACCCTCTGGCCAAACGGTATACGTTAAGGGTAAAAGATGGGGCTGTTATCGGGACAATGCCTGTTTACGGAGAATTAAGCACGATGCTGGCCTTTGTAGAAAGTAACCGCTCCAAACTAATGGTTGCATTACAGCATCCCCTGCTTCCCAAAAGCATCTTAAATGAAGATTCGGAATTACAGACAAACACGTTCAAACTTCATATCTTCCGGACAGACAGGGATAATTTCTACATGAATCTGAAAGAGGGAACCCTGCATATTGCCTGTCCGGAGAAAACAGATTTTAAAGACGAACGGGTACAACAGCTTTTAAAAGGATTTATCGAACGGGCTCTCGGCCATGAGGCCAAAAGAGTATTACCCAAACGCCTTCTTGCGTTATCCAAACAATTTGGTTTCACCTATTCTTCCGTTAAGATAAACAATAGCAAAAGCCGCTGGGGAAGTTGCAGCACAAAAGGAAGCATCAACCTCTCCCTCTCCCTTATGCTCCTGCCGGCCCATTTGTCCGACTACGTACTGCTGCACGAACTGTGCCACACCAAAGAAATGAACCATAGCGAACGATTTTGGCAATTAATGAATCGTGTAACAAACAATAAAGCGCTCATGCTAAGAAAAGAACTGAAAGGGTATAAGATGTTGTAAAATATTTACTTACTTTTGCGTTTCAAAAAAAGAAATCTCAGAATGGGAACACAATTTAAAAGAACGCTGATTACTACTGCGCTGCCTTATGCTAATGGGCCGGTACATATCGGGCACCTGGCCGGAGTTTATGTACCTGCCGATATTTATGCCCGTTACCTTCGCCTCAAAGGGGAAGAAGTATTAATGATAGGCGGGTCGGACGAGCATGGAGTGCCTATAACGATCCGGGCTAAAAAAGAAGGGGTTACCCCGCAGGATATTGTAGACCGCTATCATTACATCATCAAGAAATCATTTGAAGATTTCGGTATTACCTTCGATATCTATTCGCGCACTACGTCAAAAACACATTATGATACGGCCTCGGAGTTTTTTCGTATCCTGAATGATAAAGGGGAATTTATAGAGAAAACCTCCGAACAATACTATGACGAAGAAGCCAAACAATTCCTGGCCGACCGTTATATAACAGGGAAATGCCCGCATTGTGGAAACGAAAATGCTTACGGCGACCAATGCGAAGCCTGCGGAACGTCGTTAAGCCCAACGGATTTGATTAATCCCAAATCTGCCATCAGCGGAAGCGTACCGGTAATGAAAGAGACCAGACATTGGTACCTGCCGCTGGATAAATGGGAGCCGTTCCTCCGGCAGTGGATATTGGAAGGGCATACGGAATGGAAATCCAATGTGTACGGGCAATGTAAAAGCTGGCTGGACATGGGATTGCAGCCCCGCGCGGTAAGCCGCGATTTGGATTGGGGGATTCCTGTCCCGGTGGAAGGAGCCGGGGGGAAAGTATTATATGTATGGTTCGACGCTCCGATTGGTTATATCTCGAACACGAAGGAACTGCGTCCGGATGACTGGGAAACCTGGTGGAAAGACCCGGAAACCAAAATGATCCATTTTATAGGGAAAGACAATATCGTATTCCACTGTATCGTATTCCCTGCGATGCTGAAAGCCGAAGGTTCCTATAACCTGCCGGAAAATGTACCGGCTAATGAATTTCTTAACCTGGAAGGCGATAAAATATCTACATCCCGGAACTGGGCTGTCTGGCTGCATGAATACCTGGAAGAGATGCCCGGCAAACAGGATGTATTGCGTTACGTATTAACATCCAATGCGCCGGAGACAAAAGACAATGACTTCACCTGGAAAGATTTTCAGGCGCGTAACAACAATGAGTTAGTTGCTATTCTTGGTAATTTCGTAAACCGCGTATTGGTTCTTACCTGGAAATATTTTGACGGAAGAGTTCCCGCCATGAACGAATTAACCGGTTATGACGCCGAAACGTTAAAAGAATTTGCCGGCGTTAAGGCAGCGGTTGAACGCCAGTTAGACGCCTTCCATTTCCGTGACGCACAGAAAGAGACGATGAACTTAGCCCGCATCGGGAATAAATACCTGACCGATACGGAACCTTGGAAATTAGCGGCAACAGATATGGACAGGGTTGCTACAATCCTGCATATCGCATTGCAGATTACAGCCAACCTGGCAATTGCTTTCGAACCGTTCTTACCTTTCAGCATGGAGAAACTTAACCAGATGCTGAATATAGTTCCGTTAGACTGGGGCCGTTTGGGAGCAACAGACCTGCTGCCGGCCGGACACCTGTTAAACCGTCCGGAACTGTTGTTCGAAAAGATAGAAGACGAAGTAATCGAAGCGCAGGTGCAAAAGTTATTGGATACGAAAAAAGCCAATGAAGAGGCGAACTATACAGCCAAGCCTGTAAGGGACAGTATCGGATTTGACGATTTCGGCAAGTTGGATATCCGTGCAGGTACGGTATTGGAATGTACAAAAGTGCCCAAAGCAGACAAACTGCTGCAATTCAAAATAGACGACGGCCTGCAAAAACGAACCATTATCTCAGGTATTGCAGCTTATTATAAACCGGAAGACCTGATTGGAAAACAAATTTGCTTTATCGCCAACCTGGCGCCGAGAAAATTAAAAGGGATAATCTCCGAAGGGATGATACTTTCGGCCGAAGACGCAGACGGCACATTAGCTGTTATTATGCCGGAGAAAGTGGTAAAGCCGGGAAGTGAAGTGAAATAAAAACAAATGGCGCTTATTTTTGAAGATAACATCCAAATGGTTGACCTGCAAACGCAGTACCGTCGTTTAAAACAGGAAATAGACGACGCCATTCAGGAAGTATTAGCCGGGGCCCAATTTATTAACGGACCGCAGGTAAAGGCGTTTGCATCCCATTTGGCCCATTATCTGGATATTCCGCATGTGATTCCCTGCGCCAACGGGACAGACGCTCTCCAAATTGCATTAATGAGCCTTGGGCTGCAACAGGGGGAAGAGGTGATTGTCCCGGCTTTCAACTATGTAGCTGCCGCCGAAACCGTAGCCATGCTGGGATTGATACCCGTCTTGGTAGATGTAAACGCCTGCACCTTTACGATGGATGTAACTAAAATAGAGCAGGGCATTTCGCGGCATACCAAAGCCATTATCCCGGTGCACCTGTTCGGGCTAACCTGCGATATGGCGCCGGTGATGCGGATAGCCGAAAAGTACAATTTGTATGTTATTGAAGACAATGCACAATCGATAGGGGCTTCGTATACCTATGCTTCGGGTCGCACGAAAAAGGCCGGTACGATTGGACATATCGGCACAACGTCCTTTTTTCCCTCCAAACCCTTAGCCTGTTATGGCGACGGAGGGGCTATGATGACGGCAGACGACAACCTGGCAAAACGCCTGCAGATGATAGCCAATCATGGACAGGAAAAGAAATACCGGCATAAACTAATTGGTTGTAACTCCCGCCTCGACACCTTGCAGGCAGCTATCCTGAATGTTAAGCTGAACTATTTATCCGAATTCAACCGGAGACGTATGCAGGCGGCAGAGCGGTATAATGAAGCATTCGGGCAATTGCCCTATATCGTCACGCCCTGTAAACCCGCCTATACGTCACATATCTACCATCAATATACCATTCAGGTGAAGAACGGAAAACGGAATGCTTTACAAGCCTGGCTTAAAGAGAGGAAAGTCCCTTCCATGATATACTACCCCGCCTCTTTAGATAAACAGGACGCATTCAGGGTATATGCGCGTAAAGCCGGGAGCCTGGAAGTGGCCCATCAACTTACGCAAACGGCGCTTTCTCTACCTGTTCATACGGAACTGAGGGCCTGCGAGCAGGATTATATTATCGAACAGGTAATCGAATTTTTCCGGCAAAACGAACGATGAACAGACTGCTCCGCTATCTTAACCGGCCCCTGCCCCATCCCGCTATTCTTAATCGATGGCGTATCGTGGTCATTCCATCGTTGATCGTTTTATTTATATTAGGGATATTCCAGCCGTTTGGCATAGGGAAAATGATTACCGGCAGCTTGGCTGTTTTAGCCGGTTTTGTGTTTGTTACGGTAATCGGCATATCCATTGTAGCCTATATTTTCCCGTTACTCTTTAAACGCTTTTATTCGGGAAACTGGACTGTGGGGAAAAATCTGTTGAACAGCATCCTGATTGTCTTTACTATCAGTTTGGGCAATACATGCTATCATTGCTGGCTTACCTGGAATGATAGCTCATACCATTGGAAAAATGTTTCCGTTCTTTTTCTATTCTACCTGGCAATCACGTTCCTGGTATCCATCGTTCCATTTGCCATCATAGCATTCCTGCAGCATAATCATTCGCTGTCCCGGCGTCTGCAGGAAGTGCAGGAACTGAATAAAAAACTGGCGGAGAAAACGCCTTCGCTTCAAACGGTATATACCTCAGAACCTATCATCCTTTCCGGCCACACAAAGGATTCCATCGAGCTGCATCCCGAACAACTCATTTACCTGGAAGCATACGGCAACTACGTAAAGGTAAACTATGCCGAAAGCCGCCAGGTGAAGCAAAAACTCCTGCGAACAACCATCAAACAGATGGAAGACGAATTGGCCCCCATACCATTTATCATCCGGTGTCACCGGGCTTTCCTGGTAAACATCGAACAGATAGCATCCGTAAAAGGAAATTCACAAGGCTATAAAGTAACCTTTGACTATCCCATTGAAGAAATACCCGTATCCCGCGCCTACGCCAAAAAATTAACGGGATATGTATCGGCGCAAAACACGATTTGAAAGATGCTTCCGTCGCCATTCATCACAGCATTTGTGATGAATGGTATCCGTCCTGTCTGCCCGTCACATAGAGCGGCTGTTTGTCCCATATATTTTATAGCCTGATTTACTCCGCTTACATTTGCGGCAAATCAAATTCGACTGTTGTTATGAAATGTTTTGGATATGTTTTTTTATTCCTTGTATTTACAGGATATCTACCGGCGCAAAACGCGATACGGGGGATTGTTGTAGACGAGTCGTCTCAACCGTTAGCATACGCCAACGTATTTATAAAAGAGACATTGGAAGGTACGAGTAGCGATGAAGGGGGGATGTTCAGTTTTACTTCCTCCGCATCCGGCGCCGTTACGCTTTCGGTCATGATGCTTGGGTATGAAACGCATAGCCAAACCTTACAGTTGCCCGCCTCTTCTTCTCTTACGATACGGATGCGCCAGATAAATGTTTCGTTAGGAGACGTAGAGATTGTGGCAAGCAGCTATCAGTTAAACGGCAGTAGCCAATGGGAGAAGATGAATGCCGTTGATTTGGTAACTACCGGAGGCTCGGTGGGCGATTTATACAAATCCATCGCTACGCTACCGGGGGCGCAGGTAAACGCAGAAAGCGGCAAACTCTTTATCAGGGGAGGCGAGGGCCGTGAAACGCAAACCTATATAGACAATATGCATGTGTTGAATCCGTACACGACGACCAGCGAAAACGAGCCGGTACGCGGACGCTATTCTCCGTTTATGTTTGAAGGAATGAATTTTTCCCTGGGAGGTTACGACCCGGAATATTCGCAAGGCTTATCCGGCGTACTTCCCCTCAGCACTAAAGACGAAAGCCCGGTGAACAAATACGGCGTCAATGTGTCGTCGGTAGGAGGAGGGGGAGGAGGTACAAAAGCCTTTGCCAGAGGCTCCGCTTCCATCAACCTGGATTACCAGAATCTGGGGCCTTATTACAACGTATTTCCCAACCGCTATCATTGGATAAACCCGTATCAACAACTCTCGGCCGGCACACAGGTACGATTTGAACCCACCCGTAAAAGCCTTGTTAAACTCTATGCCGGATATGATCATACACGGTTTAAGCAACGTACCGGCGGCAATTATCCATTCAGCCTGCACGAAAACAATTATTACCTGAATACCACTTGGCGGAACGAATCAGGCAAAGGATATAATTTTTTTGGCGGAATGGCTTTTTCGTTCCGTAACCAGCAGGTGAATGGAGCTATGCAGGCAGACGACAAAGCCGATTTAAAAGAAGGGGAAGTTCATGTAAAGGCCCGGATGAACAAACGCTTTACCAGCCTTTTCAAGTTACAGGCGGGAGTAGAATCCATGATTCGCTTTTTCGATACGCAGTATAAACAGCCCTCTTCCGCTGCGGAACCCGGCAGGGCGGGTAACATAAGCCATGCAGTTAATGCCCTGTTCGCCACCGGAAGTTTTTATTTCTCCGACAAGTTCAACCTGGCGCTCTCTTCCCGTGCCGAATATACCACCATCAATAAGGCTTGGAATTATACGCCCCGCCTCGCCTTCACTTACGGGCTGAACGACTGTTACCTTTCAGCAATAGCCGGACGCTATACCCAATTGACGGATAATGAGTATATGGTTCGGCAGGCCGGCTTGCCGGCTGAAAGTTGCCAGCATTATATTATAGGAGGCTATCATCAAAAGAACAACCGGGTCTGCCGTATCGAAGCATATTATAAAGCGTACGATAAACTAACCTGTATTGAAAACGGCCTGCCGAATGCTTCGGGCGACGGATACAGTAAGGGAATCGACGCCTTTTTTAACGACGCCGGATTGATAGACAATTTTGAATACCGTCTTTCTTACTCATTCAATGACTCCAAACGTAAATACAGGGATTATCCGGTAAAGGATACGCCGCAATTTGCCTCTCGCCATAATCTATCCTTTTCTGTTAAATACAATCTGTCTGCGCTTAAAAGCATTGCCGGTATAACAAACCGCTATGCCAGCGGCCGCCCCTGGCATAATCCCGCAAAAGAAGGCTTTATGAATGCACGTACGCCCCATTACAACAGCCTTGACATCAGCTGGACATTTCTTGCCGCCAAAAAACTGATTGTTTTTGCTTCGGCCTCAAATGTATTAGGCCGAAAGAATGTCTATAACTATACGTCGTCGGGGATTCCGATGACAACTGCCTCCTGGAGCTTCTTCTTTATAGGCGTCTTTATCACACTGGGAGGAAACACCGCTTATGATGTGTCTAATTTTTAAAATAATAAGAGTATGAAAAAGTTTGTATGTATTTATTTGAGCGCACTAATCCATGCAGTAGCGCTAACCGCTTATGCGCAAGAAGATGCGCCGGCCCAACAGTTACTAACAGCCGTGACAGCTTTGGACAACGCCCGTTCCATAGAAGAATTACAAGAGGCGTGTAATCTTTTCCAACGAATCCATGCGGTTTATCCGAACGACTGGGCTTCGTGTTATTACCAGGCATATAGCAATATAAGCCTCTTTTTCAGGAACAACGCTCCCGATGTGAAGCAAAAACTGATAGAAGAGGCCGAAGCAAACATCAATGAACTAAAGCGCATGAAAAACGTATCAAAAGAAGTCCGTTCGGAAATCAGTACATTAAACGGTTATTATTACTACGCCATCATGTCTGTAGACCCGCAAAGAAACGGCCCCAGGTATGCAAGTCACGTCAGTTCATCCTATGCCGAAGCCCTGAAATTAAACCCGCAAAATCCGCGCGCCATCCTGCTGAACGCCTATTTCCAACGCAGCTTGTCGGCGTTCATGGGTGAAACATCTGCTTCTTTCGAGAGCGACAAAGCAAAAGCAAAAGCGCTGTATGAACAGGAAGACAAAACGCAGGTAATGCCTCATTGGTGGGTGGAAATTAAGTAGATCAACTATTAATCAATAATCAATTAAAATCATTATGAAATTTATTATTCTTGTTTCAGCCATGTTCGTAGCCTTCAGCGCAACGGTATCAGGTCAAAAAAAAATGACCGTGATTGTAGACGATTTGGAAGAACCGAAGGGAAAATTGATGGTAGGAATTTATAATTCCGAGTCTGCGTTCATGAAAAAAACCTTCCGGGGATTCATGGCAGACGTAGAAGACGCCACCTTGGAGCTTACGCTGGATATGCCGGCCGGGGAATATGCGCTGGCCGTTTATCACGATTTGAACGAAAACGGCAAACTGGACACCGCCATTTTCGGCATACCCACCGAAAAATACGGTTTCAGTAACAACGCCAAAGGACTCATGGGGCCGCCCAGCTACCAAAAAGCGAAAGTAAAGCTGACCGACAACCTGGTTGTGAAGATTAATTTATAATGAAGCTGTACTTTTACACAAGTTTCGTTCCGAAAATGTGATCTTATGGAAACCCACTTGTGCGGTCTATTCCTTCGCAACTGTCGCGCGAAAACCGTAAATTTCTGTATAACCCGGATTTACGCATCCGTTGAGTACTTAAACTTTGCTTCCGTATACGACCATTTCTAAGAAGGAGATAAATAATACAAATCAAAAACACGTAATAATTTACATCAAAAACAGGAAGTGGAATATATCAAAAACAGGAAGTTAATTTCGCAAATCAAAAATAATTATCCATCTTTACAGAAATTTTATTTTCTCTAATTGATTATGGTACAATATTTTTACAGAATTGCAGACAGAACGCTTGAAGAAAAATTGGAGGCATTTGGCGCAGTGCTAATTGAAGGTCCCAAATGGTGCGGAAAAACTACTACCGCAACCCAACAAGCGGCAAGTATAATACAAATGCAAGACCCCGACAACAGAGCAAATTATCTGGCAACAGCCGAGGCAAAACCTTCGTTATTGCTTCGAGGCGATAATCCCCGACTTATCGACGAATGGCAAATCGCGCCTGTGCTCTGGGACGCTGTGCATGTGGAAGTGGATAGACGAAACGAATCGGGACAATTTATCCTTACCGGCTCAAATTCATTCGAGCAGTCAAAATTGATGCACAGCGGCACCAGACGCATTGCACGAATGAAAATGTATCCAATGAGTTTGTGGGAATCGCAAGAATCGAACGGCAAAATTTCATTGTCGGAAATGTTTGATAATGCCGGTTACGACATTGATGCCATACCGTCCGACCTCAGCATTGAAGAACTGATTTTTGCTGCTTGCCGTGGAGGGTGGCCAGCCACACTCAATTTGAAAAGCGATAAAATTCTTTGTTTCACTTCCGTGATCAACTATCATTTTTGACAGGAAAATACGTTCAGGGAGAGCATCTACTATTTCTTTTGCGGATTCATAACCTAATTTCTTCACTTTATCCCAACCGGATATAGTCAGATAAGTTATAATCTTATCGCTGTTTTGATTATACAATTCGGTAAGATTGTTTTTTTGCAGTTCCTCATATCATAACAGTCAACAATGTCAAAAGCGCGCGGATCACTCAATATTGCCAACGCTAAAGCCTGATAATCTTCCCTGTACCGTGTTCAAATTTCCGCAAGCTCCTTGTGTCAACCGCAACGCTTAATACGCCTTCGTTTTTTGCTTTTTCAATTGTCATACAGAACCGGGACATGTGCGTATATCCTTTATCCGGGAATATCCGGTTGAATGCACAGAACAAGGCAGTATGAATACGCACGGTTTCTTCAAATACGGATGCACGGCGGGCAAACTCCAGTAATTTATCAATACCTAATTCAGGATAAAGCGTAAGTATCTGGTTTCTCCAGAAGCCTACACGGGTACTTTCGTAAGCTTCTTTCAGCCATCCAAAATAACGATTTTCATCATCAATGTATCTTAAACGCTTATATTCCTGCATGATACCTTCTTTGTCCGGTAATTTCAAACGGCTGGGTTCCGGGATGGTGTCGTAATTGATATAAGCGCGTCCATCTATATATTTGCGAGCGCAGACATCACGTTTTGACCATTGACCCATAGTGTCTTCAGAAATACTATATTTCAAAAGATACTCATAGCTTATCCAATAATTATCTTAACTGCTTATGCTTTTCAGTCAAGTAATTTGGGCGCATTTTGTTGTTTATCAGATTATTATACCATTCCTCATCTCATTCGTAACTCTTTACAAATGAGCAAAATAGAAATTATATTTGAACGAACAGCATAAGCAATTTATCTTATTACGGGAGTTCCCGTGAACAGGGAAATTAACAAATATACGGCAGATATTAAATTTCAGGTGAGCGTCAGGCAGCGGCTAACCAAATCCGTCTTGCCATACAATACGTTCCTGATGTTAATCTATACGCAAAAGTCGTTTTGGGATATTTACGTCAAATCGGCCCCTTTCAGAGACAGCAATTACAATCCCGGACTTATGCTCGTAAAGCCGGTGATTCACCGCAATCATCTATACGGAATAGCGTCCTTTGCGTTTGAACACGAATCGAACGGCAAGGACGGTCTTAATTCGCGCGGATGGAATTATTTTCTCCTGTCGGGCGTTTATTTTTTCAATGCCAGTTTTTCCGTTCAGGCAAAGGTTTGGGCAGGCTGGTTAGACAGGGGAGACGACGATTTGGAGGGCGGCGGGAATACTGATTTATACAAATACCGGGGCTACGGCTTGCTTGCATTTAATTACAGGAGTTTAAACGATAGATTTTGGGCGTCGGCAATCATCAATCCCCGAAATAAATTCGGAAGATTCAACACACAACTCGAATTGAATTTCAAATTAAATCCAAAAATAAACCAATATCTGTTTATTCAGTGGTATAACGGCTATGGCGACAGCCTCCTGGACTATAACAAATATACTTCCATGCTGCGAATAGGTTTTTGCATAAAACCACCGATGAGGAATTTCTATTGAAAACAATCCCAATAAATCACCAGATCACCAAACAACAAAACGGACGTTTCTGGCCGACACAAAAGCGTATGGCTGAATTGTTCGGTGTAGAGAGCCATACCATAACATATCACCTCAAAGAAATATATCAAAGAGGTTTCCCGCGGACTTGATTTTTTCAACTTGGACGAAAATTGCAGGATGCGGAAATATCGGTCAAAAAAAACGTGCCTGGCGTTTTGATTAAAAGGCCGTTTATTCGTTCATTGCAGCCTCTGAGGCGGGAGGCAGTTTTACGATTGCTTCGTCTACTCCCGAAGTTCCTTCTACCTTGGCTTTTATGTTGCCGTACCAAAAGAGTGTTGTGGCATAATCAACGCTTCCTTTCTTCCAACTCAACATTTCTATATCAAACTTTAACCGCTGTGTAAACGGGATCCCGTCTAAGTTACGTGTACGGAAAAACGTATTGTAGCCGTGCGAGCTTTCCGAATCGGCGCGGGGAGCGCCGCCAAAGGGTGTTTGGAAAGGTATTACCGGAGCCCATGAACTGTTATAATAATCTTCCGTTCCTGTTCCGAAATGAGAGGGGAATTTGTCGTTGTCTACCCATATTTTTTCGTCTCCTTCGCCATACCATTCGGGTGAATGATTATATAATGTAAGGACGTCTCCTTTGTATACGCCTTTTCCATTGATTGTTGCGAAGTTCCAATCGGTTGTATTCCCGCTGTCATCAGGGTTATTGCTTAGCTTTATTCCTCTCTCCTGGCGCCAGGAAGCATAGAAATAGAGCATCCGTTCATCCCATGTTACCGGAGATAAACAGAGGGATACCTCTATATTGGCCGGCAGTTTGCCTTCGTTTACCAGCGCAATAGACGCCGCTTCCCTGTAAGGCATCGGCCAGCGGCTTGTAATACTTCCATTGCCGTCGGCAGACAGGAACCAACTCTCCACGGCGGGAGCGCCCATTCCTCCTCCGGAAAAGTCGGATATGGGGACCCAAACGGTTTGCCTTCCGTCAAATGTTCCCATGAGGATAATGCTACGCATAATCTGGGCGTACGGTTCTTTGTTGTCCACCGATACTTTTATCTTCAATTCACGGACGGTATACCCGCCTTGCGGAAGCCTGATCAGCATAGGATTGCCTGCTTCGAGTTTCTGCGCCCTTTCAATATGCATTGAATCACAATCTACAAACGGGCTTTGCAGTAATTTGTCGGTCTCTTCAATTTTCGACGCCGCTTTTTTGGCTACTTTAGGGGTGAATGTCTCAATGATTGTTTCTTCGGGATATTTGCGATAGTTTATCTGGTAGTACCTGGGAGTGGGGGGCATGTCTCGGGGTTCTTCAAATGTAATTTTACATCCTTTGCCGTAAGGGATGGGGAGAAACAACGTACTTCCGCCTTTTCCTTCGGGCGTATAACCGGTATGGGGTTGTAACAGCCCGCGTCCGAGTTGGGGTATATGTATCTGCATCATATCGTATGCCGGAATCTCCCAGCTCGCTTTTGAAGAGCCGTCGAAATAAAAACGCCAAACGCCCCGCTTATCTGTTGTTGTAGTCCAGATGCGTGTGATTACGCCCGGGCCTTCGTCGTCGAACAGCACTTTTTCCGTGCGCCCGTTTTCATTTGTTTCAATCCGTTCGAAGCCGGAGCCGTCATTGTTGGCAAACCAATGGGCGGAATCAGGGGATACCGACAGCCGGTCGTAGCTGCTCGCCTGCAAGCAACGGTATGGAATGGACGGATAACGGGCTGCCTCTTCCCATGATACCATTTCGTTTAATAAAGATTCCAGGCTGACGTCCGGTTTTTCTCCTCCTCCGCAAGCGGTAAATAAACCCAGCCACACAATGGCCATCCCCGCCACATATACAATCTTCTTTCTATCCATACAATGTGCCTCCGGTTAATTATGAACAAATGTGCCTATGTTTTCGCCGGACATAACTTTCTTCAGGTTTCCATTTGTATCCATATCAAATACAATGATCGGGAGGTTATTCTCTTTACACATCGTGGTAGCCGTCAAGTCCATCACTTTCAGCCCGCGATTATATATTTCGTCGTATGTAATCGTTACAAACTTAGTGGCTGTCGGGTCTTTTTCAGGGTCTGCCGTGTAGATACCATCCACCCTTGTCCCTTTCAGCATCACGTCGGCTTCGATTTCTATACCGCGTAGCGCCGAACCGGTGTCCGTAGTAAAGAACGGGTTGCCCGTTCCACCCGACATGATGACTACGTTACCTTGTTCAAGCAACTCAATTGCCCGCCACTTGTTATAATATTCCCCGATTGGCTCCATGCGGATAGCTGTAAGTACGCTGGCCTTTACTCCCTGCGCAACTAAAGCGGAACTCAGGGCCAGGCTGTTAATTACAGTTGCCAGCATCCCCATCTGGTCTCCTTTCACCCGGTCGAAGCCTTTTGAAGCCCCGCTCAGCCCCCGGAAGATATTCCCCCCTCCAATCACAATACCTGTCTGTACGCCCATGGCGGCTATTTCTTTAATCTGCACGGCATATTCGTTGAGGCGTACCTCGTCAATACCATACTGTTTTCCACCCATCAACGATTCGCCGCTTAATTTTAAAAGGATGCGCTTGTACTTCGCCATAATTTCTTTTTCTAATGTTTCTGCAAAAATAACATTATTCTGGAATTTCTCCCTACTGTTATGGCATACGAATCGTTGAATCATTCAACAAAAGCGGAAATTCTTGTGTATGCTTTGGTTCTATATTTTTTATTTGTCCATTTATTTTTCATACACGTTAGTTAAAACTATGCACTTTAGTGCACGGCTTTAGCTCCTACCAATCTGAAAATATATACATTAACAATGCAATTAAAACATACAATAATTTTGTTTTCATCTTTTTCTTGTATTATTAGTTTATAAATGTTTGGATTCTATATGTCAATCTCTACAATATCTTGATTTTAATCCTTTTACAAATCCGTCTTTCCAAACTTACTTTTGCAGCGTCCATCATAGTACGGTAAACAATATATTTTTTATAATTGACATTTATTCTTATTCATTTCACTTAAACACCTGTTTTCAAATACTCACCCGGCGTCTTGCCAAATTCTTTTTTGAAACAATTACTGAAATATTTTGCATCGTTAAAACCTACTTTGTATGCAACTTCTGATATATTATAAGTTCCCTCTTTTAGAAGCAAACGAGCTCTTTTGAGTCGTATATTTCGAATGTATTCAGTAGGAGATAAATACATAATCATATCCACACTATTCGCATCAAACCATGCTGGAATATGGGATGGTTCAGACTCATAGATAAATGTAATCTGCTTCTCTTGATCGTAATGAGTGAAATTTTCTTCGCACAGACGAGTAATAAATTGTCCAATATCACCAAAATTGATATGCAGCTTCAGTTTTCCTTTTTCAGCTTTCCGAAATTCCAGAATTTGCTCTAGCAGGCGATTTAATCTAAAAATGTTGCCTTTGATCGCTTTCCAACTACTTCCGTAATCTTTAACTTATGTTGCAATTCTTCTACAGAACAACTGATAATTGTTAATGGAGTTAATAACTCATGTGATATATTAGTGAAGAAAGATAATTTTTCTTGTGCAACTTCTTTGTCTTTTTCATGTTCCATTTCTTGCATTTGAACTTTAATATGGTATATCGTAATGTGGGTAATAACACTGTCTTCTGCTTTTCTTTCAGGATATTTTATTCATGAACGACAGCAATGGAAAGAGAAAGCAATATATTGGCATCAGATGTATGAAAAAAACAAATAAATAGTTAAAAATAAAGGTTTTAAGTTATAATCTTTTGAATTATCAAGAAAATTAATACTTTTATAGAAAAAATGCCTATGAGATAATACAGCGTATAATACGCATATTTTAAATATTAGGAAAAAGCGTCTAGCTTTTATTCTGGTTCATGAAACTTCGACCATTTCAGTGTTGCCAAGAGTAAAGTGATGATGCTCACGTTTAATAACGTGGGCTTTACTCGTTTATTTGGCAACAAGGTAGTCGAAGACCTCATGAACAAATAATGAAGTAATTGTCCACGTTTTTTATGTGGTATATATACATAGTAGATAAGTAATTGACCATGAAAAAGACATCATTCGGAACTCCTGAACAAAAGGGTAATGTGACAATTTACCCAGCGGTTCCTGCTGAGAAGTTAAAGGCGGCACGCGGACATAAGATGCGTGTAGCAGCCTATGTACGTGTATCTACCGATTCAACTGGGCAAGAGGGTTCACTTATATTGCAAAAGGAGTATTATGAAAATTATATCAAAAACAATCCAGAATATGAGTTTGTCGGGATATACGAAGATGATGGTATTACTGCGACCAGTGTCGAGAAAAGAAAAGGATTTTTGAAAATGATAGAGGACTGTCTGGTAGGGAAAATTGATCTCATTCTGACAAAAAGTATTTCACGATTTGCTAGAAACACTGGTGATTTATTGCACTACGTAAATATATTGAATGCTCTTAATCCACCAGTTGAGATTTATTTCGAAACAGATAGAATATCCACCTTCGGCACATCGGGGGAAACAATTATTACACTTCTTGGTTTATTTGCACAGGAAGAATCGAGAGCTAAGAGCGAAGCTATTACATGGGCGATAGATAACCTTTTTGCACAAGAGAAGTATTATGCATTCCCTATTCTTGGCTATGATAAAAAGAGAGGACGCGATAATCCCCTTATTATAAACGAAGAAGAAGCGAAAACCGTAAGGCTGTGTTATGCTATGACTATCATGGGGTATTCATTCGCAGATATTGCAAAAACAATGAATATACTCGGTCTTAAAAGCAAGCTGGGAAATGTACGTTGGACGGTAAGCGGGGTAAGGGCTTTACTTTTGAATGAAAAGTATGCAGGAGATATAAGAGCCAGAAAAACCATAACAAAAAGCTATAAAACCCATAAATCTAAAAAAAATGAGGGTGAAAAACCACAATATTATAAAAAGGAACACCATGATGCTATTGTGCCTCCTCAGGCTTATGATGTAGCTCTCAGAGTGATAAAAAACAGAAAAGGTAATACTTGGGGGATTCCATACCTTAAGACTGTTCCGGAAGGTGTCCTCAAAGGATTTGTTACCGTGAATAAAAAGCTACGTGGTTATACGTTAGACGATTATATGGAAGCATCGCATTCAGTTTATGAACAAAAAGAGGATTTTGAGATCAGTATATTTGCCGATAAGGCAAGTATATTTGATTTAAGAACCTATGATATTGTTTCAACTTTTTCATTTGATGATCGAACAAAACCAACTTGCTCAATAAGAAACGGTAAAATAACTTTTAATGCAGCCTGCAAAAAAGCACTTCGAACAGAAAAAACTGAAGTATTATTTCATCCGTTAAAAGCGATTCTGGTTCTTCGTTCATTGGCAACCAAAACTACTATTAAATGTGTTGATGACGTATATATTACTAAGCCAATACATTATTCTCATTTTATCCCTGTTGCATTAGAGTCCGCAGGACTTAAATCTGGGTATCAATACCGTATATATGGAACAAGGCGAACAAAGGAGAATGAAAGTATTATGTTTTTCAATTTGAGAGATGCTGAAATAATTCCTCCTGAAAAGGATATTTATATTGTACCTGACAAATACAATAGCCGGTATGGAGATGATTACTATGAGAATATTGCTGCATGTGGATTATATAAAATTGACATTGAAGGTCTTTGGCAAGCATTGCATGAGAGTAAACCTACAGACTCACTCGCCGGGCATATAGTGGAGCTTACAGAATTCTGTCAGAAGAGTATGGCGGAATTTGAATTATTGAAAGAAACTAACAATGAATAATATGGAAGATCTCTTTAAAACTAATCCGAATGATGATGGTATTTCTACGAATAAAGATGAGAACGTAGAGAATAAATCACAAGAAACCTATACTAAACCCACTCGGGATGGTAAGGTTTCTTATATTGAACGTGAAGTAGACAGTTTTGACTTTGAGGGTTATGAAGTGGTACGCCGAGAGTTTTTTTCAAAAGTAAACTGTCCGGCTATGACATTAAAATATGGTTCGGTTAATTTTAATGTTCGTGCTATACGAAAACTTGATGAATGTCAATTTATTCAGATTCTGATAAACCCAGAAAAAAAGCGCATAATAGCCAAACCTTGTCAAGAGGATGAGAAGGATTCGGTTCAGTGGAGTAAGATAAATAAGCATGGCAAGGTAGAACCAAGAAAGATTACAGGAAAAGTATTTACTGCCCAACTTTATAATGATATGAAGTGGAATATCAATGCTACGACAAAAGTGTTGGGTACATTACTAACAAGTAAGGGTGAAAAATTATTTGTTTTCGAACTCATTAACGCAGAAGCATATCTGAGTGTGTCTGCCCCTAGCCCTGATAATCCGAAACGCCGTGAACGCATACCGTTTATGCCTGAGCATTGGAAAGGAAATTTTGGACAATCCTACGAAGAAAATAAGGCTAAAATAGTAAAAACCTTTGAAGGAGTACCGGAAGGCTTTGTGAAAATAACATTACCGGAATTACCGTCCAAGAAAATAACAGATAATAAGGTTGAATCAAATAATAATAAAGAGGAGACAGAAAATGGAACAAAAGAATAATATATCTGACACCGAGCTGATCTATGGGAATGATTGCCCTTATATAGACATTAAGTGGCAGAAGGGGTTGATTTTTTTATCCAATGCTGTATTGAGATTGATCGGCAATCCCGGAGGAATACGTTTTCAATGGAATGCAATCAAACATTCACTAATCATTGAAGCCACAAGCATCGATGACCCTGATGGTTATCCGGTAATAGGACAAACATATACACGACACGGATCGCTATTTATAGGCTGCTCTACACTTGTCCGAGAGATTTGGTCAGTGACAGACTGGGATAGAACGCTTCGTTACCGGATAGTGGCAAAATACAACGAGTTATCTAATATAGCAATATTTGAATTGAAAGATGCTGTTGCGTCAGAAATACCTAAAAATATTCATGGAGGTAGGCATAGAAGGCCCAAAAGCTGATATTAAGAGATGGTGAGGGGGCTAATGATTTAAATTCGAAAATAAAAAGAAAAGGCGGTGCAATAAATAGCAGGAAGAGGATTCAAGAGTCTAAGCCATACTGATTAGTGATTATTTAGTACTTTTGTCGGAAAGAGGAAAAGTAATCTTTTATTCATTGTGGATTGTGGACAACTTTTCCTATATGCTTAAGTGGATAAAACGGAGTATCCCCACCCAGAAAAACGGGAATTGGTCAAATTAACATAATGCCCTACAGGGCTTGTGGCAGGGGTAAAAAACGGAGCATTCCCGTTCAAACTCCCCAAAAATGACCAAAAACGTCAAAAAACGGAGCATCCCCACCCACATTTGATTTGTAAAACATTAAAAGACAAAGAAAAACGGAGCATGTCCGTTCACTGTTTTGATGTTTTCAAAATCGGAGCATAAACAAATCTTTGTTTAAATCTTCAGGGAACCGTATGGCCTTTAGCGCCTGTAAGGCGCTAAAGGGAGATTCCGCCATCGCTTTTTCAGCTATTTCCAGGAAATAAACATCTTCTCCTTTTTCCCTGTTACATGAGAAAAATAGCAATGAGAATACGAGATACACGCATGTTCTCCGGCAGTATTTCATTGTAAAACAAATCACAAGCCGAAC
>JAIRKZ010000075.1 GCA_031259845.1 Tannerellaceae bacterium
GCCGCTTTAATTCATATATGATGTTACACACGGAGAGCGTCTCAAGTGATTGAGGCGCTCTCGCCGTTTCCCCGTGGTTACATTCATTGACAGCTTGTGATTAAAAAAGTATGGCTCTCTAAAGATTTTGGATTATCTTTGTCGAAAGAGACCATTTTTTATTAGCAGACCACATTATACAAACAAAAAAAACGGAGGAAGACACATGAAAACACCTATTCAATTCCTTTTAATCACAGGAGTATTTTCATTATTGCTAAGTTGTACGGGAAAAGATAAAGTACAGCAAACGATGTCGGACGAAGAGATCGACGGGATTCTTTCGGAGGCGCTGTCATATTTGTCCGGGCAAGACTATGCTAACGCCGCCGCTTACTATCAGATAGCCGCCCAACAGGGGAATGCGGAGGGAGAGCTATATTCTGGCCTTTTCCACTTTGCAGGACAGGGAGTAGAAAAAGACTTAACTAAAGCAGCCAGGCTTTGGAAAAGGGCGCTCGAACACCCTTCTTTTGATGAACCTGAAGAAATGAGCCTGTTTTTCAGGGGAATGTTCTTTAACCTGGCTAACGCCTATAGTGACGGAGAGGGAATAAAGAAAAAACAATCGGAAGCCGTCTTCTGGTACAGGAAAGCGGCAGAATGTGGCATGCCGATTGCACAATACAGCCTGGGCGCTTGTTATCTGTTAGGAAACGGAGTGGGAAAAGATGAAAATGCCGCATTGTATTGGCTGAAACAGGCAAGGGAAAGCGGCGAATTGGATAAAGCATCCGATGCGTATGCAGAGGCGATGGTGAAGATGTTAATAGCGTCGGGCGCTTCTTACTCGGAAGTAAAGGCGGAGGGCAATCCATTCATGGGGAAGGCGCTGGAGAAAGCCGCCCCAGGGAGTGTAGAAGCCGTGTTCAACGAATATACCCATACGCTAACCATCAAGGGAAAAGGGGCTATGACTGATTATAACGACGATATAGAAACTCCCTGGAAGTCGTATGACGACGAAATAGAAACCCTTGTGATTGAAGAAGGCATCACGAAAGTAGGCGACCAAAGTTTTTGGTTTTGCGAAGGCATTACAGACATAAAGCTACCCCGGTCGCTGAAAAGTATCGGCGAAAGGGCGTTCAGCCGTACGGGAATATCCAGGATAGATTTACCCGGTTCCCTGGAAAGTATAGATATGGGAGCGTTCCTCGAGTCGGAACTTACGTCTGTTTTTGTGCCGGCTTCCGTAAAAGAGATAGGAAGCGCAGCATTTGCCTCCAGGCCGTTGACCGCCGTGCATGTAGCTGCCGGTAATCCTTATTTTACCTCTTTAGACGGCGTTTTATTTGATAAGAGAATAGAAAGGCTGTTACTCTATCCGGAGGGTATGCCGGGTGATTACGAAATTCCCGGTACGGTAAAGGAAATAAGCGAAATGGCTTTCAGCAGGAATTTAACATCCGTAAAAATTCCCGCTTCCGTAGAACGTATAGGAATGTTTGCCTTTGTATTGGCCGAGTTGGAGAAAGTAACCGTAAGCTGGGACAAACCCCTGGTCTTTGCCGAGGATAGATTAGCTTCCTTCGGCAATGTATCCCAATGCACCCTGTATGTTCCCAAAGGAACGAAAAACGCCTATCAAACGGCCGGCGAATGGAGCAAATTCGGAATTATCGAAGAATATTGATTGACAGTATCCCCGGAAGGCCTGGCGCCCCCGGATGTGTCACCGGCTCCCCAAGTCGTCGTAGAGCGTTTGGAGCAGGGCTTTTCCTTTATTGATGCGTTCCCGGCTTTTTTCGTCAGGGTCTTCTAGCAGCGGTTTGTTGCTTTCATTATCGTAGGCCGATACGCCTGTGGCGTCTATGAAGCCAAATCCGTTGTGATAGGTGTAGAAGGCATAAGGAGGGCAGGAGGGGGGCGCTAAATTTTTGCTGAAAGCGAATGCCTGATGGGATATTCCTAACTGGTTGAGCAGCGTGGCTGCCAGATCGGTCTGACTGCCGGTTGCAGTTATCTTACGGGCTTCTTTTATGGCGCCGCCAAGCCATAGCATGGGGATGTGGTAACGGGCCGGCTCATATTCTTTCAGCTTATTGGGATAGCGGAAGCCGTGGTCGGCAATCATGATAACCAGCAAATCGTTCCATACAGGCGTTGCCTTTATTTTGTCAATAAAGCTGCCGATACAGCTGTCCGTAAATGCTACCGAATTGAGGAACGGGTTGGCTAAGCGCCGGAAAGGCACGTCGAACGGCTCATGGCTGCTCAGCGTTAAAAAGGTAGTGAACCGGCGTTTCCCTTTTTCCCTCTTCGTGATGGCATTGTAGAGGTAAGCAAACGTAACGTCGTCGTTTACCCCCCATTTGCTTAGCCTGTCGGACAGGGGAAAGTTGCGGTCGGACACGATAGAGCTATAACCGGCGCTGTAAAAATAGCTCTGCATATTGGTGAAGTTAATATCTCCCCCGTATAACATGCCGGCCGTATATCCCTCGCCTGCCAATGCTTTGGATATAGAGGGGAGGGTCTGGCTTTTGGCCGGATACTTCATGACGGAAGTAGTTGGCTGGGCCGGATAGCCATTCAGGATAGCCGCCAGGCCGCGGTCTGTACGAAACGAATTGGCATACAGGTTTGTGAAGAGTATGCCTTCCTCGCACAGGCGGTTGAGGTTGGGGGTAACGCCGGCTGTTCCTCCCAGGGCTTCTATGGCGTTGGCCGTAAAACTCTCCAGGATAATAAGAAGGATATCCGGGCGTTTGACAGTCAGCAGCGTATCCCCGGCGGCGGGTAACGGCTGGGCGTCTTTATCCGGAGTAAGCAATGATTCAACAAGCTCTTTCCGTTCGTCTTCCGGAAAGAAATCGAACTGCGACGCAAAATCCTGCTGTTTAGACAGCGAAGCTATCAGGCTGAATACAGGGTTTATCGCCGAATGGTTCAGGAATTGATTATTGCTGAAATAAACCATTCCCACATTAGCCGTAGAAGTAGTGACGCCGCCGCGGATGGGCAAAAAAAGAATACCCCCGGCAAGCAGGAACGTAAACGTATTTAAAACAGGCCTCTTTACAGGAGTATCCGGCAACAGGGGGATAATATATCTGCTGAATAGCCGGAAAATGGCAAACGCATATACGAGAAAAAGAACCACTTGCCTGGCAAACAAACCGGCAGAAATACTTGCCATCGCATCCGACAGCGATTCCATATAGAAAAAGATCGTTGCATCCATGCGGAAGCCCCAGAAAGTATATAAAGCTACGTCTACGGCAAATATGGCCGCCACAAGTACAGCCATAATCCCTGCGTAAACCGTTGCTGCTTTCCGCAGATACCCTCCCGGAAACCACACGGAGACAAGGACGCAAAGCAAGGGGATAACCGTAAGGTAGCCGGCAATCGTACAGTCCAGCGTTAAGCCATGCAAGGCTACGCTTAGCCAGTCCATAGACGTACATTCCCCGGCGGCCGCTACGTGATAAAGCATGAATACCGGTTTCTGAATAACAAAAACCGGTAGCCAGGCAGCAAATACAGCGAAGATAAAAAGCAGCCTCTTTTTCATTTATACAGTTTTTCCCTTAATGCTGCAACCGTGGGGTCTGAGATATAATCATCATATTCCATCATCTTGTCGATGATACCGTTTGGCGTAAGCTCTATCACACGGTTGGCAACGGTTTGAATAAACTCGTGGTCGTGGCTCGAAAAGAGTACATTCCCTTTATACGTGCGCAGCGTATTATTGAATGCCTGTATGGATTCCAGGTCTAAATGGTTGGTGGGGGTATCCAGTATCAGCGTATTCGCATCCTTCAGCATCATACGCGAAATCATGCAACGCATCTTCTCACCTCCCGAAAGTACGTTTACTTTTTTCAATAATTCTTCGCCTGAGAATAACATACGTCCTAAAAAGCCTTTCAGATACACTTCATTCGTATCCTGTGCAAACTGGCTAAGCCATTCAATCAGGTTATAGTCCGAATTAAAAAAGGCGGCATTGTCTAAGGGTAAATAAGCCGTTGTGATGGTTTGCCCCCATTGGAACGCGCCGGCGTCGGCAGGCTCTTCTCCATTAATAATCCGGAAGAAGGCTGTCATGGCGCGGGGGTCTCGACTTATAAATACGATTTTATCGTCTTTTTCCACATTAAAATTGAAATCGCGGAAGAGTATTTCCCCCTCAATACTTTTTGTTAAACCCTTTACTTCCAGTATCTGGTTTCCCGGTTCGCGCGAAGGGGTAAAGATGATGCCCGGATAACGGCGCGACGAAGGTTTGATTTCTTCGATATTCAGCTTTTCAATCATCTTTTTGCGGCTGGTAGTCTGTTTAGACTTGGCAACATTAGCGCTGAAACGGCGGATAAATTCTTCCAGCTCTTTCTTTTTTTCCTCGGCCTTCTTATTCTGCTGCTGCTGCTGGCGAAGCGCTAACTGGCTTGATTCATACCAGAAACTGTAGTTGCCTGCAAACATCTGTAATTTCCCAAAGTCAATATCAACCGTATGCGTACAAACAGAATCGAGGAAGTGCCGGTCGTGGCTTACCACTAATACCGTATGTTCAAAGTTGGAAAGATACTGTTCGAGCCAGCCAACCGTTTCGAGGTCGAGGTCGTTCGTAGGTTCGTCTAACAGCAGGTTGTCCGGTTGTCCGAAAAGAGCCCTTGCCAGCAGAACGCGCACCTTTTGTTTACCGCTCAAGTCTTTCATCATGCAGTCGTGCAGCGTTTCTTTGATACCTAATCCGCTTAGCAGGCTGGCGGCGTCGCTCTCGGCGTTCCACCCTTCCATCTCGGCAAACTTTTCTTCCAGTTCGGATACGCGGATACCGTCGGCATCGGTAAAGTCGGGCTTGGCATACAGCCCGTTCTTTTCATTCATGATAGCCCACAACTCACGATGCCCCATCAATACGGTATTTAATACCGTAAATTCGTCGAAAGCAAAATGGTCTTGGCTTAATACGGAAAGGCGTTCGCCCGGCCCCATAGAGATTGCGCCCCGCGTAGGGTCTTTTTCGCCGCTGATTATTTTAAGGAACGTAGATTTACCTGCTCCGTTCGCTCCAATAATTCCATAACAATTCCCGGGTGTAAACTTCATATTCACATCCTGAAATAAAATACGTTTGCCGAACTGTAAGTCCAGATTGTTAACCGTTATCATAGTGCTAATACCTGTATAATTGTAAATGAGTGTGCAAATGTACGAAAATATACAGTAAATTATGCTCTGCAACACATTTAACGAATTTTTGCTTCCTGGGTAGTTGTCTTTTTCAGGTGAATGATACTTTTGATTCAAATGCGAAACTTTGTTTCAAATATGGAAAATGTACTTTCAAATCTGGAAAAGATAGACGAAAATTATAAAGCGCCAAATCTGGAAAAAGGGATTGCCGTGTTGGAATACCTTTCGCTTCATTCGCTGGGTGAAACGTTGCAGGAGATTAAAACGGCGCTGGATATTTCTCAAACAACCGCTTACCGTATTCTTAATACGCTGGTGCGCCTTGATTATCTTCAATATAATGAAGATTCCAAACGATACAAGCTTTCGCGGAAACTGCTTACGCTTGGTTTTCGTGTGTTGAACGAACATAATCTTCTTGAAACGGTATTACCTCGTTTACGGGATTTACGCGACGTCGTTAAAGAAACGGTTTGCTTCGGCGTATTGGGCAGTAAGAAAGGAATTTTTATTGAGCAGGCGCAAGGGCATCATACGTTTCGTTTTGTGCTTTCGCCCGGCAAACCGTTTGAACTGCACTGTTCCGCGCCGGGTAAGGCTATTATGGCTTACCTTCCCAATACCGTTCGCAACCGTTATTTATCGTATATGGAATTTCCACGTTTCAACGTCCGTACCATTACCTCTAAAGAGACGTATCTGAAAGAATTGGAAAAGGTACGCCTTTATGGATATGCACTTGATAATGAAGAAGAGTTGAGCGGGGTGATTTGTGTGGGCGCTCCTGTGTTCAACTATACCGGATATCCTTGCGGAGCTATATGGATATCAGGCCCGAAAGACAGGTTAACGAAAGAAGTAATTAAAACATCGGCCAAACAAATAATGGAAATAACCACTATGGTTTCGGTAGAATTAGGATATAGTAAAACTCAAAAGATATAAGCAATATACTATGATTATACATAAATACGGACTGAAACGCCAATGGGCGATTTGCATCTTCTGCTGTTACTTTGCACTCACGGCGGCAGGCGAATCGCCCTTTTTTACTACCGGCGTGGCGTTGAATGGAAAAGGAGAATTGTATCTTTCCCAAAAGGGCTTGAAGCGCATCGACTGGTTTTCGGCGGATGGTTCAAAACGGATCAGGTCGTTTCCGGTAGACGAAGCGCCCACCGGTTTGCTGCTGGAAGACAATAAGCTATATGTTACTACATTTGAAAAAACGGGAAAACTTCATGTGTTCAACGTAGAATCGGGAGAGATAGAGGTTACTGTTCCGGCAGGTTCGGGAGCTTGTTCTCCTGTGTTTGGCTTTGATAAGCGGTATATTTATGTATTGAACCAGTTTTCCAATACGGTATCCGAAATAGATTTGCAGAACAGGAACGTTTCCCGTACGGTTCGTGTCTTGCGCGAACCTAAATCGGCTGTATTCAGCAAGGACGGCAAATACCTGTTTGTAGCTAATTTCTTACCGGCGCAAAGGGCGGATGTAGATTATGTGGCAGCCTGTGTATCGGTTATTGAAATGAGTACCTTTAAAAAAATCAAAGACATCCAGTTAGCCAATGGCAGCAATGCCTTGCGTGATATATGTATATCGCCGGACGGACAATACATATATGTATCCCATAACCTGGGGCGTTTTACGGTTCCTACCTCCCAGCTTCAGCAAGGCTGGATGAACACAAGCGCCTTTAGTATTATCGACGTAAACAAACAAACGTTCCAGGGTTCTGTATTGGTAGACGAACCCGAAAGAGGAGCGGCCGGCGTATGGAGTATCGTTTGTACGGAAAAACAACTTTTTATCACTCATTCTGGTACGCATGAGGTAAGTATTATCGACCATGAAGCGATGAGAAAGAAATTTGAAGCGTATCCCGATAAGAAAGCATTGGAATATGACCTCCGTTTTTTATATGGCCTCCGGAAACGCATCTCTTTACAGGGAAATGGCCCGCGTACCATGGCGCTGGCAAATAACAAATTGTTTATACCCACTTATTTTGCAGACGTATTGAATATCGTTGATATAGAAAACGGCGCCGTACAGGCAGTGGAACTGAATCCAAACCGGATAGAAACGCGCGAACATAAAGGAGAAATGTATTTTAATGACGCCGGCAATTGTTTTCAGGAATGGCAAAGCTGCAACGGGTGTCATCCGGGAGATGCGCGCATGGATGCAATGAATTGGGATTTAATGAATGACGGAGTAGGTAATCCGAAGAATTGCAAAAGCCTTTTATACAGCCATGTTACGCCTCCATGTATGATTTCGGGTATTCGCGCCTCGGCAGAGGTTGCCGTTAATGCAGGTTTTAAATTCATCCAGTTTTACGATATTGACGATGAACGCGCTACCTGTGTGGATGATTACCTCAAATCCCTTCGCCCGGTTCCCAGCCCCTATCTGGTAAACGGAGAATTGTCTGAGAAAGCAAAAGAAGGCCGGCGGGTTTTTGATAAACAGAATTGCGGCGCATGCCACAGTGGTTCCTGTTATACGGATATGAAACTATACCGTATCGGCGAAGCGATTGAGTTTGAAAAGGGATGGGATACGCCTGCGCTTATTGAAGTTTGGCGGACAGCCCCCTATCTGTTTGACGGACGGGCTGCAACGATGGAAGAAGTATTTAAAGTGCATAAACACGGAATTAATAAAAAAATAACGCAAAAAGAAATAGAGGCCTTGGCCGAATATGTAAATTCGCTATAGAAAGAAAGGTGATTGATGAATTATTGTGATAAGATAAAATATACGATTTATACAACGGAGAAGGCGCTTTTTCCCGTAATGGTAGATAATTTGTTAAAACAAATCCCCGGAAATGAATCCATTTTACGGTTGGCTTTTTTCGGAACGCCCGCAACCAATGAAGAGTATATTGCCCGGCGGACGATACTATGGGATAAGGTTCGCAATCATTATGGCGATAACGAACCGAATCTGTCATACGTTTCACAACCACCTTTAAATGCTCCGCTTATCCTTGAGGTGCATAGCTTTATCCCTGATCCCGGCGATACAATAACCTATAAGAAATGGCAGGAATACCCTTATGTAATACTGGAAAATGCCGATGTACGGATACTGTTTGCAGGAGGTTTCCAAAGTGATGTGGTGAATAAATCAATTGAACAACAGTCGGGCGACGTATTCGCGAAAATCGATGAACTGATAAAACGGGAGAATTTCCCCATAAGCAGTATCATCCGTCAGTGGAACTATATTGAAAAGATCACTTGTTTCCAGGAAGAAAATCAGAATTATCAGAGCTTTAATAATGCCCGCGGCAATTTCTATGCTAAAACAACCTGGACAAACGGCTATCCGGCGGCAACGGGAATTGGAGCTAATTTAGGCGGGATGTTGATTGATTTGGATGCTGTTGCATTCAAATCTCCCCGGGCATACGCAACTCCGATTGATAATAAGCTACAGGTGGCGGCCCATGCTTATTCGGAAAAGGTATTGGAAAAAGCGCAAAAACAGCAAACGGCTCCCAAATTTGAACGAGCCAAGAGTATGACATTTGGAAACAGGCGGCTGGTTTATATCTCCGGCACGGCTGCCATTCGCGGAGAAGAGAGTTTAAAAGGAGTGGGACTGGAACGGCAATTACATATCACAATGGAAAATATTGCTCAACTTACCGGTAATGCTAAACCGGTAATGCTGCGCGTTTACTTGAAAGATAAAGAAGATTACCGGTTATCCGAACGATTGATGAGCGAATACAACCTGTCTATTCCCATATCCTATATGTGCGCTGATATATGCCGGGATGAATTACTGATAGAAATAGAAGGAATTGCAATAGATTAAAAACAACATAATTATTAATGTAAAAACGATTGGGCATGAAAAGACTATCTTACATCAGAACATGGATGCTGTTGGCATCCTTATCTTCAGTTATTGCCTGTACAGGGAAATCATCGTCCGGCGATGTATCTCAGGATAATGCGGCACAAGTAACAAATCAAACTAATAAGAAAGAAATGAAGTATTCAAAGAAGTACACAAATGCAGACTTTTACACAGATGGAAAGTTTAATGAGGAAGTAGCTGTCCAGGCATACAAGGACATGTTTGAGTTTTATGATGTTCCGTTTACTCCATTCCTGGAGGAAAATTTCTGGGTAGCCGAATTTGGCATTGGCGATTTTGAACATGTAGGTATGGGAGGCGTATTTTGGGTAAACGATCAGGAGCACGGCTATTTTGCACATGCGATTTACCTGCTTCCCGGGCAAATGATTCCCGAGCATGCGCATGTGAAAACGGCGTTTCCGGCTAAATTCGAATCATGGATGGTGACGAAAGGCTGGTGTTATAATTTCTCGGAAGTAGGGGATGAAACACCTGACGCACCTGCTATACCGGCTTCGCACGGACCTGTTAAGAGCAAGAATTTTGTCATGCAGTATGTAGGAGATATTATTCATTTGAAGAAAGAAGAAACATTCCATTTCCTGATGGCAGGCCCTGAAGGAGCTATTGTAGACGAATGGGCATGTTACCATGATGGCGCCGGATTACGTTTTACGAATCCGAAAGCTAAGTTATAATCCCGTTTTTACCGTCTAAATCAATATACTTATGAAAAAGTATGTGCTATTTATAGCATTATTCGTATTTCCGTTTTCTTTATCATCCGCTCCTTTGGATGATACGGAAGTAAAGCCGGAAGTCATTAAAGAAATAATAGCTGCTTTGAAAGATACGACTTATTTTTCGTATGCTTTGGAACAGATAGAAGCAGAGAAGAATAAGGAAAAGAAACAAAAAGCCTTTGTTGATTTATTAGAAAAAGCGAAACGGGTACATGATTTACAAACGGAATTGGAATGGCTTACCATAGATGCAGTCCGTTTGGCTTTTGCGGACATGAAAAAGATGAAGACTTTTGATGCAGGCAAGTATCAAAAGGTAATGGACGTATTGGAATTACAGGTGAAGGAAGGCTTTGACGATATCTATACATATAAGGAAGAGGCTTTAATAAAGGCTGAAATGGCGCTGGCCAATAAACGTTCAATCTTATTGGCAAACCCGTTTTTGGATATGGATAAAATAGTTGCAGCCCGTTTTCAGCTTGGAGAGAGGGCGCGTAAAGCTATGACGCCGGCATTGGGAACCCAGGCAAACAACTGGAGTAACCAACAGTCTACCTGGCGCGAGGGTTTTCATGCGGATATTATTGAATTATCCAATCTGAGGGGAGACGTTCATACACGTTCTGTATATACGCCTCAGGCAAATGCTTCGGTAGCCGACCTGAAACTTCACTGGAATGCAGATAGGGTTATGTTTACCTCATTAATGCCGGATAAACGCTGGAATGTATTTGAAGTAAAGCTGGATGGAACCGGTTTTAAACCGTTAGTAGAAACAGTTGAGCCTGAATTGGAATTTTACGATGGAACCTGGTTGCCTGACGGACGTATCATTGCAAACAGTAACATTGGCTATCAGGGCGTACCTTGTGTAAGCGGAAGCGACCCGGTAGGAAATATGGTGTTGTATAATCCTAAAGATAAAAACATGCGTCGTTTAACGTTCGACCAGGATGCCAATTGGAATCCGGTTATTATGCACAACGGGCGTGTGATGTATGTGCGTTGGGAATATACAGACCTTACACATTATTTCTCCCGTATTGTAATGCACATGAATCCGGATGGAACGGATAACCGGGCGCTGTTTGGAAGCGGCTCCATGTTTCCGAACAGTACCTTCGACGTACAGCCGATACCAGGCCATTCATCGGCATTTGTCGGTATTATTTCCGGGCATCACGGAATAGCCCGTTCCGGCCGTTTACTGATATTCGACCCCACCAAAGCCCGCAAAGGAATAGAAGGAATTATACAGGAGATACCTCATCGTAACCGGCCGGTTGTTCCGTTGATCAAAGATGAGTTAGTGAATGATGTATGGCCTCAGTTTGTTAAACCTACTCCTTTAAATGACAGTTACTACCTTGTTTCGGCTAAATTAAGTCCGAATGATCTATGGGGGCTTTATCTGGTAGATGTTTTCGATAATGTCACTTGTTTGATAAAAGAAGAAGGTTACGGGTTTATCAGCCCCATAGCAGTTGTCGAAACAAAAACGCCTCCCGCTATTCCCGACCGGGTAAAATTGGATGAAAAAGAGGCGACGGTCTTTATTCAGGATATTTATGAAGGAGAAGGATTGCGTAATGTTCCCCGCGGGACAGTCAAAGAGTTGCGGGTTCATGGATATGAATATGCGTATCTCCATACCGAATCCGATCATTATGCACAAGGCATTCAGAGTGGTTGGGATATAAAGCGGTTATTGGGAACAGTTCCGGTAGAAGAAGACGGTTCTGTTATCTTTAAAATACCGGCCAATACGCCTGTATCTATTCAGCCGTTGGATGAAGACGGCGCCGCTGTGCAATGGATGAGAAGTTGGTTTACAGGTATGCCGGGCGAGATCGTTTCTTGTGTAGGCTGCCATGAAGACCAGAATCAGATACCGATACCCAAACGGGTGATAGCTTCACAAAAACCTCCTGTTTCATTAACGGCTCCTGAAGGCGGCGTGCGTTCGTTTACATTCGACCTGGAAGTACAGCCCATCCTCGACCGCGCTTGCATTGCCTGCCATACCGGAGAGGGAAAAGCATTCAACCTTAGAGGAGGAGAAAAAGATAAACGGGGATACAGCACAGCCTATCTGAAGCTACATCCTTATACACACCGCCAGGGGCCGGAAGCAGATATGATTGTTCTCCAGCCGTATGAATACCATCCCAACACCAGTGAATTGATCCGCTTATTAAGGAACGGGCATTATAATGTTGAGCTTACGGATAAAGAATGGAGAGTCTTATATAACTGGATTGACTATAATGTACCGGATAAAGGTTATTTTCTTGCCAGTAAGTATGACGGTTTCCCATACAAAGGGTACGACCAGATTGCCCGTCGCATTGAATTAACGGATAAATATGGATGCGGCGCCGGCGTAGACTGGAAAAAAGAAATTGCCGATTATGCCGCTTATCTGAAAGATCAAGGCCCCATAACTCCGGAACGTCCCGTAAAGAAACCTGCCGCGAAAGAAAAAGAACTGAAAGTAGCAGGATGGCCATTTGTAGTAGAATCGGCTAAATCTTTACAGGCCGGGGAAAGAAGGACACGTAAAGAAGTAGATATAGCTCCGGGCGTAGTGATGAGATTTGCCAGAATACCAGCCGGACAATTTATAATGGGTAGCCATAATGGAGCGGAAGATAATAAACCTGCCTCCAAAGTAAAAATAGATAACTCTTTCTGGATGGCTGAAATAGAGGTTACCAATGAACAATACAATGCTGTTTTTCCCGAGCATGACAGCCGTTTTGTAGACCAGCATTGGAAAGACCATACAACGCCTGGTTATCCTGCCAATTTGCCCGAACAACCGGTAATACGCGTAAGTTATGAAGACGCTATGGCGTATTGTTCTAAATTAGCTGAAATGACCGGATTGAAAATAACTTTGCCCACCGAAGCGCAATGGGAATGGGCATGCCGTGCAGGGAGCGATAACGACTTTTGGTTTGGTAACCTGAACAGCGATTTTAGTGCGTTTGAAAATATGGCCGACGCCCAACTTACGAAGATGGCGGTAACCGGAGTTAATCCCCAACCCATGAGGAAAGAAGATTCCTGGTATCCGTATTATAGTTTCTTGCCGAAGGAAGAAAGTGTAGATGACGGCTATATGATTCAGACAGACTCAAAGAAGTATCAGCCTAATCCATTTGGCTTATATAGTATGCATGGGAATATTGCCGAGTGGACACGGTCGGACTACCAACTCTATCCCTATTCGGAAAAAGTTAAAACAGCTTCGAAATACAAAGTTGTGCGCGGAGGTTCGTATATTGAGCGTCCAAAATATGCAACCGCTTATGCCCGTAAAGCCTATTATCCCTGGCAGCGCGTTCATAACGTAGGTTTTAGAGTGATAATTGAAGATTAACAGATGATGAAAACAGCAATAGAAAGAATCGCTTCGTCTTACCTGACTACGATCGTTTTACTACTTATTTACGCCCTCGGGCTGGCTATCGCTACTTTTATTGAAAAGTATTTTGGTACGGTAGCGGCTAAGATGATCGTTTATTATTCGCCGCTGTTCTTTCTATTGCAGTTTTTATTAGTTGTAAACTTTGTTGCCGCACTAATCAAACATCAATTATTGAAAAAAAAGAAATGGGGATTTATCTTCGTGCATGTTGCTTTTATCATTATCCTGCTGGGTGCGCTTATCTCGCACCTTTTCGGAGAAGAAGGCGTCTTGCACTTGCGGGAAGGAGAAAGCAGTAACCGGATTGTTGTTGAAACATCCCAGGGAGAGCATCATCGTATATTGCCTTTCCATGTAGAATTGGTGAAATTTACGCTTACGCGTTATTCCGGTTCTTCCAGCCCGTCTTCTTACGAAAGCGAAGTGTTGGTTCATGTGGACGGGAATACACGGGAGGCCCGTATCTTTATGAATAATGTATTGGATGTAAAAGGCTATCGTTTTTTCCAGGCTTCCTATGATAAAGATGAAATGGGCACGATTTTATCAGTAAATAAAGATGTGGCGGGGAGGAATGTAACCTATGCCGGCTATTTACTGCTGACAATCGGTTTGGCGTTAGCCATTTCCGGGAAAAATTCCCGTTTCCGCCGGTTAAGCAAACAATTGAAAGAGATAAGGGCTTCGGTTAAAACGATTACCGTTGCTTTAATCGTAATGGCGGCTTCCCCATTATATGCCGCTCCTGACAGTGGAACCATGGCGGGCGCCGTTCTGCAATTTCCCGTAAGCCTTGAGCATGCCGCTAAATTCGGAGTTTTGCCTATGCAGTCTTATTCGGGAAGGATGATGCCTGTTAATACCTTTTCGTCGGAGGTACTCCGTAAAATACATAAATCGGATACATTCGGCAATCTTAATTCGGATCAGTTCCTGCTGAGTTTATTGTCTATGCCGGATATGTGGATGCGTGTACCTGTTATTGCACAGGCAAATAAAGAACTTGCTTATTTTTATGATTTGCAGGAAGAAGCGTGTTCATATATGGAAATGTTCGATAGCAATGGCAATTATAAGTTACAGCAGAAATTGGAAGAGGCTTATAATAAGATGCCTGCCGAACGAAATGGTTTTGATAAAGACTTGCTAAAGTTGGATGAAAAGGTAAATATCTTGTATCAGTTGTTCCACCGCCAGATGTTGAATATCTTCCCCAAAGAAGATGACCGGAACTGTAAATGGTATGCGGCGGGCGACGACTTATCTGTTTTCTCCGGGCAAGACTCCATGTTTGTTTCGCAGGTTTTAGACTGGTACCTGATGGAAGTTCAAAGCGGTATGAAAGAAGGCGATTTTTCAAAGGCGGATGAGGTATTAGACATGATACGCATTTACCAGAAGAAAAAGAATACAACATTGGATATCAATCCCCAAAAGATAGAGGTAGAACTGAAGTATAATGAGTTGAATATTTTCCGCTTATGTAAGAAGTGTTACCTGATTATGGGCGGAATCGTACTGGTATTATCGTTTCTTGCTTTGTTTAGGAGGGAAAAATGGATCAATCCGGCTATAGGGTTGATGGCGGTTGGCGTATTGGGCGCTTTCCTGTTTCATATCACAGGAATGGGCATGCGCTGGTATATTGCAGGTTATGCCCCGTGGAGTAACTCGTACGAAACGATGGTCTATGTATCGTGGGCTACTGTTTTGGCGGGTTTGCTGTTTGTCCGCCGCAGTTCAATAACCTTTGCATTAGCTACATTATTTGGAGGTGTTATCCTCTTTGTATCTGGGTTAAACTGGATGGATCCGCAAATTAACCCGTTAGTACCCGTATTGAAATCGCCTTGGCTGATGTTTCATGTAGCTGTTATTGTGGCGGCTTATGGTTTCTTTGGGATTAGTTGCCTGGTAGGGCTTACGAATCTTATCGTTCTTTCCTTCGGGCGTGCCAGGGGGAATGTATATACTGCGCTAAAGGAATTAACGATCATCAATGAAATGTCATTATTAATCGGGCTTGCATTAATGACAACCGGGACTTTCCTCGGCGCTGTTTGGGCAAATGAATCATGGGGGCGTTATTGGGGGTGGGACCCGAAAGAGACGTGGGCGCTGATTACGGTGGTGGTTTATGCCGTTGTCCTTCATTTACGTTTGGTAAGGAAGTGGGATAACCTCTGGTTGTTTAATTTATCATCGGTTGTTGCCTTTTCGTCTGTGTTAATGACATACTTCGGCGTGAATTATTTCCTTAGCGGCATGCATTCATACGGGCAAAACGATTCCGTCGGAAGTATCTTTATCTATGTATATATAGCGATTGCAGTAGTTATTTTAACAGGAATATTATCATATAAGAAAACAAAAATCTAATTATCATGAGAGCATTTCATCACGTGGGTATTATTACCAATGAGAAAAAAGAGGGGGCTGTGTATAATGAGGTCCTCAGTGTGTGGCTTACTGATATCAGTAAAAGCCCGAATAATATAGAATGGCTAAAGTTTGAAGAAGGAAGCATCCTCCACGAACTTATACAAAAAGAAACACATTTGGCTTATACCGTTCCTTCCATGGAAGAAGAACTGAAAGGGAAAAATGTATTGTTTCCTCCTATGGTATGTAATGAACACCTTACCATTGCCTTTATAGAAGAAGAAGGCATACCAATTGAAATAATGGAAGTAAAATAATAATCATTAATCACATGAAGACAAAATTTATAAACGAACCTGAAAATGTAACTTCAGAACTGTTGGAAGGATATGTGCTTTGCTATCCGGACAAAGTAAAATTGGGCGGCGAAAATATTATTCTCCGGGCTAATCCAAAGGATGAGGGTAAAGTAGCCATTGTAACATTGGGCGGCTCCGGGCACGAACCTGCATTGAGCGGGTTTGTAGGAGAGGGAATGCTGGATTGTTCTGTTGTAGGCGATGTGTTTGCGGCTCCGGGAGCCCAGAGGCTTTTCCAGGCATTGCAATTGATGAAACGTGAAGCAGGCATCCTGTTGGTTGTATTAAATCATTCGGGAGATGTGATGAGCGCTAACATGGCTTGTCAATTGGCTGAACGCGCCGGAATCAGGGTACGGCAACTTGTTACCCACGATGATATCAGCGCCGGCATAGGTGCGCCGGCAGACGACCGCCGCGGCTTGGCTGGCTGTATACCTTTATATAAAGTAATAGGCGCTGCAGCGGAAGAAGGCAAATCGCTCGACGAATTGATTGAGATAGGCGAACGCTTCAACAAGCAGATCGCAACATTGGCTGTGGCAACGGGAAAGTGTACCCACCCACAGAATAACGCCCTGATCTCTGACCTGCCTCCCGGTATTATGGAAATAGGGATGGGACAGCATGGCGAAGGCGGCGGCGGGCAAAAACCATTGGTGTCGGCGGATGAAACGGCCGTTGAAATGGTAGATTTACTATGCCGGCAACTTCAGCCCAAAAGCGGGGATAAGATGATGCTGATCATTAACGGAACAGGCGCTACTACTCAAATGGAGCATAACATTATTTTCCGTAAAGCGTATAAAGAACTTGAAGCCCGTGGAATGAAGGTGGCGGCCGGACGGATACAGGAAATCCTGACTGTGCAGGAACAGGCCGGTTTCCAAATGATTATGGCTATCCTTGACGATGACCATATTGATTACCTCAATAATAGAAAAGCAGATGCGCCTTATTGGACAACGATAGGGAAGTAAAGTATGGAATTGCTGACGATTGATCTGTTTAAGGCGATGCTCCGGCAAGCGCTTGAGGAAATAAAGAAACGGGAAGATGAGTTTTCCCGCTTAGATGCCGTTATTGGAGACGGCGACCATGGAACAGCTATTGTTACCGCCCTCTCAGCTGCCGTGAAAGCGGCTGAAAAGCAGACCGAGTTTAAAGCCCTGTTGAACGATATGGGATTCGGCGTAATGCTTGAAACGAGCGGTTCTACAAGTACGCTGCTGGGAGCCTTTTTCCTGGGTATGTCCGACAGCGCTTCGGGAATAGCTTTGGATGCAGCGGGAGTAAAGGCAATGTTTGCCGGAGGTTTGGCCAATGTAGCGAAGCAAACGCAGGCCCGCATTGGCGATAAGACCATGATGGACGCCCTTATCCCCGCTGTGGAAGCCATGCAGGCATCTGCATCCGCTGACGTAAGGGAACTTTTTGAAGCAGCGGCAACGGCAGCCATGCAAGGCGCCGCGCAAACGATAAATATGAAAGCAAACTATGGACGAGCCCGTAATTACGGCGAACGCTCGATAGGTTATGCCGATAGCGGCGCATCTTCATGGTGCTGTATGATTAACGCTTTTGCAGAATGTATAATTAATTAAATAAAGTATGGCTGATTTAGATGAATTAAGAGAAGGCTGCGAGTTTGGACTGGGAGTAGCTGCAGGCAACCGGGGTTATCACGTGAAAGGGGCAAACAATCTGCCCTGGGGGATGAAAGACCGCCTTTCGCGTATTTTCAACCCGGAGACAGGCCGCACGGTAATGCTGGCTTTCGACCACGGTTTTATTATGGGCCCTACCTCCGGAGTGGAGCGGATAGACCTGAATATCCTGCCGCTGGTTCAATATGCCGATTGCCTGATGTGCACCCGTGGTATATTGCAAACAGTAATACCGCCGGATACGAATAAACCGGTATGCCTCCGTTCGGATGCAGGGACAACAATCCTCACGGAACTGAACGATAACGTCTTGATCGATATAGAAGACGCTATTCGTTTAAACGTATCGGCTATGGCAATTATGCTTGCTATAGGCGATACGGCTTTCGAGGCCAAAACCGTTGTCAACCTCTACAAAGCGGTTGATTCGGGAAGCCGGTACGGCATACCTGTTATGGGAGTAACGGCGGTAGGTAAACAAATGGCGCGCGACGCCCGTTACTTCGGGTTAGCTTCGCGCGTCTGTGCCGAAAACGGCGCTAATATTGTAAAAACATATTATTGCGAAGGCTTTGAGAAAGTAACCGCCGCCTGCCCCGTTCCGATTGTCATTGCCGGAGGAAAGAAACTTCCCGAAAAAGAAGCGTTGGAGCTTTGCTATAAAGCCATCAACGACGGCGCTTCGGGTGTGGATATGGGACGGAATGTATTTCAAAGCGCCTCGCCGGCAGCGATGATACAGGCAGTACATGGAGTTGTTCACGATGGGCTAACGCCAGCGGAAGGTTTTGAACTGTTCAAAGAATTAACGATATAGAATAAGGATGCCCCGTGGTGACGGCTGAACCATTATTTTGATGCAGTTACCCTGTTTAAACAGGCTCTTTCTAAACAAATATCGTTACCTTTGCCCCCCGTTAAGTTAATTTATAATACAATTTAAAAGATGGCAAAAGAGTTGAAAGAACTTACCAGGAGAAGTGAAAACTACTCACAGTGGTATCAGGATTTGGTCATTAAAGCCGAGCTGGCAGAAAATTCTGCTGTTCGCGGATGCATGGTAATCAAACCATACGGTTATGCGATTTGGGAAAAGATGCAACGTATTCTGGACGATATGTTTAAGGAAACCGGCCATGTGAACGCCTATTTCCCCCTGCTGATACCCAAGTCGTTCCTGAGCCGTGAGGCCGACCATGTAGAAGGTTTCGCCAAAGAATGCGCCGTAGTAACCCACTACCGCCTGAAGAATGCCGCCGACGGTTCGGGCGTAGTGGTAGACCCCGCTGCCAAGCTTGAAGAAGAATTAATCATCCGCCCGACCTCGGAAACGATCATCTGGAACACCTACCGTAGCTGGATTCAGTCGTATCGCGACCTGCCTATCCTTATCAACCAATGGGCAAACGTGATGCGTTGGGAAATGCGAACCCGCCTGTTTCTCCGTACAGCCGAGTTTTTGTGGCAAGAAGGGCATACGGCCCATGCAACGAGCCGGGAAGCCATTGACGAAACCATAAAGATGCAAGGCGTATATGCACGGTTTGCCGAAGAATTCATGGCGATGCCGGTAATCAAAGGCGTTAAGTCGGAAAGCGAACGTTTCGCCGGGGCGGTTGATACCTATACCATTGAAGCCATGATGCAGGATGGCAAAGCCTTGCAGGCCGGAACGTCCCATTTTCTGGGGCAAAACTTCGGTAAGGCATTCGATGTAACGTTTATCGACAAAGAAGGAAAATCAGACTATGCCTGGGCTACCTCGTGGGGCCTTTCAACCCGTATGGTGGGCGCTTTGATTATGTGCCATTCCGATGATAATGGATTGGTGCTTCCCCCGCTGCTGGCGCCGGTACAGGTGGTTATTGTCCCTATTTACAGGAATATGGAACAATTGGCGCAAATCTCCGGGAAAGTAAGCGGTATCGTTTCCAAACTGAAAGCAATGGGTATCTCCGTAAAATATGACGATGCCGACAATAAAAAGCCGGGTTGGAAGTTTGCCGAGTACGAACTAAAAGGCGTTCCGGTACGTTTGGCTATGGGCGGGCGTGATTTGGAGAACAACACCATCGAAGTGATGCGCCGCGACAAACTGGAAAAGGAAACTATCACCTGCGACGGCATTGAAGCGTATGTAAAGAACCTGCTTGATGACATTCAACAGAATATTTACCGGAAAGCCTACGACTTCCGCGCTACCCACATCGTATCCGCAGATACTTACCAGGAGTTTAAAGAAAAGATTGAAGAAGGCGTATTCATCATGGCCCACTGGGACGGCACGGCGGAAACCGAAGAGAAGGTAAAAGCCGATACGAAAGCAACCATCCGCTGTATCCCGCTGGAAGGCGACAAGACGCCGGGCAAATGTATGGTAACAGGCAAGCCTTCCAGGCAGCGTGTTGTTTTCGCACGGTCTTATTAAATTAAATACCCCATGATTCCACCATTTCACTGTAAAGTGAAATGGTGAATCCCGGATGCTATCACTTTTTTATTCCTCTATCCCGGGAAGTTCTTCCTGTTTGTACCAGTTTATTTTACGGGAGAAATACATGATAATACCCAGTATAATAAACAAACCTATGCTGCCTATCAGTAAGGCTATATCTTCCAACTGTAAAACAACATACAGGAATACATATAAAAGGCAGAGTGTCATTGTAAGCATGGCTGTTTGAGGTTTATTTTTAAATATACTATGGGTATAGGCAGTTATCAGCCCGATGATAGCGGTACTGGCAATGAGATATGCCAATCCGAAACTCAGCTGCTCCGAAATAGATAGCAACAGGCTGTAGAATAATATCAAAGCGATCCCGACCAACAGGTATTGTATGGGATGTATCTTCTTTTTAGCAAGTATTTCTACAAAAAAGAAAACAACAAAGGTGAGCGCAATAAACATAAGAGCATACTTGGCCGAACGCATGTTTTGCCGGTAATGGTCTACCGTATTCACCAAATTTACGCCAAAGGTAGAATCCTGGAAACTATTCATGTTATTATCCTCCCACACATCAGGAATACTGCGATTGTAACGAAGGATATTCCATGTGGCGTCAAAGCCCGCGGAAGAAGGAATCGTTTCCGGGCTGAAATTCCCTATATATCCGGGAGCGTCCCAAGCGCCGGCTACATGTACATTCGTAGTTTTTCCCAATGGAATAAAGTTGATACTTGTACTGCCTCGCAGGTTTAATTTACAATTAAAAGAGAATTTTTTATTTGATGTTTTAAACAACGAATCACCCGGCGTTACCAGTAATTCTTTTCCCAAATATCCCTCATATACCCCGCCTGCTTCAGCTTCGTATGGCTGATTATTCAATTTAAAACTTACATTATTGGTAATTCCCCTCAGGTCGGAAAAGCCCAGGCGTATATAGGCCCGATCCCAATGAATCACACTGTTTGCTATCTCAAAATCTTTCAATTCAAATGCTCCCGACATATCAATATCGCTTGTATACAAGATGGTTTTATAAATACCGTAATATCTTTCTTCGGGATATAATCCCGCCTCAATATTCAATGTTTCGGGAGTGATATTGAGCGTATGCTGCTCATACTTAATTTTATCGTCCGATGTTTTGCAAAGTAGTAAAAGGAACAGACAAAACCGGTGCACAAAGCGTCTGAGCATGGCTCCATTTCTCATTGATTTTCTCAATGGTTTCCACACTCCGGTACTGGCGTTCCCTGATAAGGTTCTGCACCATAATACCCGGTATGAGTAAAAGAAACGTTAAGACTGCTACTATCACGGCTTTCAATGTAATTGACTGAGATAGTTTCTCTGCTTTTTTCATTTTTGTTTCCATAATCTATTAATATTATAATGTATATAAAAGTGCTTTGCAATTCAAAGTTTGTAAGCAAAAAAAATTATCTGAATAAAGATTCTAAAGCGTCCAAATGCTCTTTAAACTGCCTTCGCCCTTCTTCGGTAATCATATACCGGGTATTGGGTTTTCGTCCGATGAACTGTTTATACGATTGGATATACCCGATACCTTCAAGCGCTTTCAGATGGCTTGCCAGATTACCGTCCGTCAAATCCATCAATTGCTTCATAGTGTTGAAATCAGCCGAATCATTTACAGAAAGGATAGACATGATCCCTAACCGGATACGACTCTCGAAAGCCTTATTTAGACGGGCGATTATATTAGCCATTCTTCTTCAAATCATATTTTCTGTACATAACGAAACCATAGGCAATATGGCAAACCCCAAAACCAATTGTCCAAAACAATAAACCACTACTCACAAAAATAGCGGCGGCAATACCCAATATAATTTCTGTTATGCCTAAATAATGAATCTCATCAAAGGTATATTTTGATACATTGATCAAAGCGATACCATAAAATATGAGGGTTCCGGCAATCGCCACCTGGATATCCCCTCTAAGTAACAACACCAAACAAAATATACCGCCTGCTGTTAAGGGGATGCTTAAATTACAGATTGTCCGCAAGGTTACTTTATTAAACAGGCTCTGCTTGTGCTTTTTTGCTTTCCGCCATGAGAAATAAACGCCAAAGCCTATGGATATAAATAAAACAATCAGTGCATCGACTAAAAGGATCATGAGTTCCTGCGTATAGCTACAATCCGCAAGGGAAGGTTTTTTCAACAAATAAAAATAAGCAAATGCCGCTCCGAGTATGGCCGTTACTCCCGCCAATATACCTGACAATCCGCTCAGAGAAATAAACTTAGTTGATTTCTCCATCATTTCACGTATGGCTTTTATGTCTTCCAATTGTTTATTCATAAGATATAAAAAAGTACTTTGAATCGCAAAGATAACATTAACTTTTATATTTCCAAACACTATTGATCAACTAAAATTTTAATGTTTGTCGGGTCAATAATGGAAAAAATTAAGGGGTGTCATCACGACATCCCCTAACCAACTTTGTTAACCTTAAATCTAATACTATTATGAAAAAACCACGATGCAAAAATATAGGTTTTATTATTATTGACAATAGTAAAAGTACTAAATAGTGTTGTACGACATGTAAAAAAAGCTAATATATGCGGAAATTTTGCTATGAGCCTCTTTTATATGTACATATACTTACAAGAATAATTGTAAATATAGACAAGGGAAGTGCAAACAATATCGGGTCTATGGCGAACCAGGGATATACCTCTATCAATACATCTTTCCCCAAAATAGCATTGCAGAGGCCTATGGGGGCAGCTTCTGTTTTATGGAGAAAAGTCATGGCAAACAAACTGGTCAATGCGCCGACAAACAGACTGGCCAACGCACCTTGACGGGTAACTCGTTTCCAGTACAGCGTGCAAAAATAGGCAGGCAGGAACGTTGCTGCACATACTCCCATGAATAAGGCGGTGCCTCTTGCAATAATACTGTCACTCAATGTATAACAAATGATGTAACTGACGATAATGGAGCACAATACGCCAAAACGTACCCCGGTGGTAGAGTGAAGGTCTTTCTTGCGTCCTAACCTGGGAAAGATATCCGATCCGAACGCTCCCCCCATTGTATGGAATTGGGCGCTTAGGGTAGACATACTTGCCGAGAGGATACATAACATAAAAACTGCTCCAAACCAGTCGGGCATTGCTTTATCAATGAATAATGGAATTATTTTGTCTATATCAGTTATAATTTCAGAGGCTACAACCCCTTCTGTTTTTAAGAAGAACAGGTTGGATAACGGGCCAATATGATAGATGGAACCTACTGTTATGAAAATAAACAGGCAACCTATCATTATTCCTCTGTTCAACTGCTTTGTACTGTCTACGGTCATAAACCGCACCACTAATTGCGGCTGGGCTAAACAACCGATTCCTACGCCTAAAATCAGTGAAGTTACGAGCGTATACCATTGAGGCGAACCCGCCGCCGGCATAGCTGTCCACCCTTGATGTCCCAACGCTTTATATCGTTCGGGTACGAGGTGCGCCATGTTTGTCAGTTCCTGATTAGCTTCTGTAAATCCCATTCCTATAGAATGATAAAACCAGAACAGCATGAACAGTATACATAAAAACATAATAATAGCTTGTAAAGCATCCGTATACATCACGCCTTTCAATCCGCCGGTTATTACATAAGCCGCCACAATCAGCGTAAATACCAACAATGCCAAGTCTAAATCGACGCGGAATATCTGGGCAATAAATACGGCGCCTCCTTTCATTACGACGGCAGCATATAAAGGCATCCCAATAAATATAACAGCAGCTATAAATATTTGTATGGTACGCGAGTTGTAATGTAATCCTAATAACTGAGCGAATGTGCGTGCACCGTGCTTCGCCCCCAGTTTCCGTGTTCTTCTTCCGAAAAAGATAAAGGCAATGATTACGCCCGTTAACATATTTAACATACAGAGCCATTGCAGCCCCATACCGAAAATAGCCGAAACGCCCCCGAATCCTATAATAGCCGATGCGGAAATAAATGTAGATCCATAAGATAGCCCCATTATGACAGGATTTGTTTTACTTCCCCCCAGCAAGTAATCACTGGCGTTTTTTGTTTGTTTATAACCAATGTATCCCAGCCAGGCAAGGGCGAACATATACAGGAGAATGATAACTCCTAATAATAGCGTACTCATTCTTTATTCTTTTTAGTAGTTTCTTCACTATCGTCATCTTTATTCCATCGTGTAATGCCGAACCAAACGGCAAAAATCACACATCCAAAAGACAACAAGTAACTTATCCAAATCCAAGGGTCTGCTATTCCAAACATATTATTAAATTTTTATGAGGTCGCTTTCGCAAATATACTCTAATCCCTGGCGGCGAATTACTTCACGCGCTGCTTCGCGGTTGTTTGTTCGCAGTATAAGAATTGCTTTTCCGTTTATGGAGAAACAATACATGTACTCTATGCTAAGCCCGGCTTTTGTGAAGTGAGATAACGTTTCTGCAAAATTGCCGGCAGACGAACCCGTTACGATGGCCAACACGTCCGTCAGGTTTACACTCACATTGTCTTTTTTGAGTGTTGTGTACGCTTTTTGCGGATCGCTTACGATCATACGCATTATTCCGAATTCGGAAGTATCGGCTATAGTAGCGGCGATGATACGGATATTCTCGTCGGCCAGTAACTTTAAAATCTCGCTTAGTTTTCCATATTTATTTTCGAGGAAAATAGAAATCTGATAGACAGTCATTTTACATTTATATTAGTTTTCTCAAATCTTTTACTCTTACGGCTTTTCCTTCCTGAACCGGCAAGGAACCTTTCGCAACCAGTTTGATTCTCGGCGTCAGTAATAGCTCGTCTCTCAATTGCCTGGCGATTTCTTTTGTGAGCCGTTGAAGCACGCCATAGTCATCAGTAAAGAGGTTGCTGAGTTCTACCTCGATAAGCATTTCGTCGCTGTTACCAACCGTTTCTAATGTAATCAGGTAATTACTACCTAATTCATTGAATTGCATCAGAATCATTTCAATCTGAATCGGGAACAGATTAACGCCTTTCAGAATAATCATATCATCGCTACGCCCCTGGAAACGGGCAATGCGTTTATGAGTACGTCCGCATGCACATTCACCTGGGATAATACGCGTTAAGTCGCGCGTACGGTAACGAAGTAAAGGCATTGCTTCACGGTTAATGGTGGTCAACACCAATTCTCCTACTTCCCCTTCCGGCGTAGGGAGTAATGTTTCGGGGTCGATAATTTCTACTATTACATAGTCTTCCCAAATATGCAGACCATTTTGTTCGGTACATTCGAAAGCTACGCCGGGTCCGTTCATTTCAGACATGCCAAAACAGTTGTAAGCTTTAACGCCTAATAATTGTTCGATACGTCTCCGTTGTTCCTCCGAATGGGGTTCGGCGCCGATGCACAAGGTATGCAATAATGTATCTTTGCGTGGCTCTATACCCATTTCGTACATCACCTCTGCCAAACGGGTAGCATAACTTGGGATAATATGCAAGCAGGTAGTTCCAAAATCACGGATAAACTTAACCTGGCGTTTTGTATTGCCGGCGGCTGCCGGAACGGTAAGCGCTCCCAGCCTTTCTGCGCCATACTGAAATCCCAGTCCTCCGGTAAACATCCCGTAACCGGATGTATTTTGAAATATATCCGTATCCCGTAATCCCACCATATACATACAGCGCGCCACCTGATTAGCCCATTCATCAAGGTCTCTCCTGGAATGAAGCACTACGGTAGGATTCCCCGTTGTACCGCTTGAAGAGTGGAGTCTTACACATTCTTTAAGAGGTATGGCCGCCATTCCGTATGGATAGTTATTACGAAGGTCATTCTTGGTAGTAAAAGGGATTTTTTGTAAGTCGTCCAGCGAACGGATGCTATCTGCAGTTATATTATTTTCCGAAAAAACTTTCTTGTAAAAAGGAGAGTTAGCCGCTAATTGTATGGTTTCTCTCAATTTCTCAACCTGCAACTGTGTTAGTTTTTCCCGGTTCAAGGTTTCAATATCCTGTTGCCAAAATGTCATCATTTTTAGAATTGTTGTAAATAGATTTCTTTTTCTAAATTCGTTCCAACACAATCTCTATTAATTCCGTTAGCGAATTTTTATAGTCCGTATTCATTTTTTTGTCTACCCTGCCGGCTATTATACAGCAAACGGTCATCGCCCGGTGTCCCATTAAGGCGGCTAAGCCGGCCAGGGCGGAACTCTCCATTTCATAATTGGTAATCTGCCAGCCGCAATAATCGAAAGCTTCAATCTTTTTATTCAAGTCCGGGTCTGAAAGCGCTAAACGGATTTTGCGCCCTTGCGGACCGTAGAAGCCATTTGCCGCAATCGTAATACCGGAGGGAATGTCATCTCTCCCGATTTGTTGAACCAGCGAAGCATCTGCATTTACTACATAAGGGCGGATACCGGGCGCTTGCCAGCTTAGTTGCCTTATCAGTTCGTTTTCAAAATCAATATCGCGAACCTCTTCATTATTGGCATAGAAATAGATTACGGCGTCAAAGCCAATGGATTTTCCGGCAATCACATACGAACCAACCGGCATGAAGGATTGCAATCCGCCCGAGGTGCCGATACGCACAAGGGTGAGTTGTTTGAAACCGGGTTTAACGGTGCGGGTTTTGAAGTCAACATTGGCTAAGGCGTCTAATTCGTTCAGCACAATATCAATATTGTCCGATCCTATGCCATGCGACACGACAGTCAACCGTTTCCCCCTACGGGTTCCTGTTATGGAACGGAATTCGCGATTGGAAATATCAAATTCGGTCGTATCAAAGAAGGAAGCTACCGCAGGTACGCGCTCAGGGTCGCCCGCCAGAATGATTTTGTCTGATAATTGTTCCGGTTTTAAATGAAGATGGAAAATACTTCCATCTTCATTTATGATAAGTTCGGAGGGCTGGATAACGTCCCTGAATGGCTTACTCATCCTTTAGACGGGGCGCCTGGTTTGGCGCCTGGTTTGGCTATCGTTTCACGCATGGAAGTATCCGCCTCGATGTTCTTCATCCTGTAATAATCCATAATGCCCAGGTTACCTTCACGGAAAGCGTCGGCCATTGCTTTGGGCACTTCGGCTTCGGCTTCAATTACTTTGGCGCGCGCTTCTTGCGCTTTGGCTATCATTTCCTGTTCTAAAGCTACCGCCATGGCGCGTCGTTCTTCGGCTTTTGCCTGGGCGATATTCTTATCGGCTTGCGCCTGATCTATCTGGAGCGCAGCGCCAATGTTCTTACCTATATCAATATCGGCAATATCAATGGATAAGATTTCAAATGCCGTACCGGCGTCTAATCCTTTTCTTAAGACTAACTTTGAAATAGAATCCGGATTTTCCAGCACCGACTTGTGGTTTACAGACGAACCGATGGAGGATACAATCCCTTCGCCTACGCGGGCCAGGATGGTTTCTTCGCCGGCGCCTCCCACCAATTGTTTGATATTGGCGCGAACCGTTACGCGCGCTTTGGCAATCAGCTGAATTCCGTCTTTGGCAACGGCTGTAACCGGAGGGGTATCAATTACCTTTGGGTTTACAGACATTTGTACGGCCAGGAATACATCACGTCCGGCAAGGTCGATAGCCGTCGACATCTGGAAGGAAAGGTCGATGTTCGCTTTGGATGCGGAAACCAGCGCATGCACTACTCTTTCTACATGGCCGCCGGCAAGGTAGTGGGCTTCCAGCTCATCGCGGGTAAGCGATTTCAATCCCGCTTTATGAGCTTCAATCATGGCACGGGTAATAACGCCGGGCGGAACCTTGCGGATACGCATCAAAAATAACTGTATCAGGGAGATATTAACCCCCGATACCTTGGCCGAAATCCACATAAGGAACGGAACATAGTAAAAGAATATTATTAGCAGCAGAATAGCCGCTCCCAATAAAATTGCAGGAAAAAAACTTACGTCCATAAAATTTACATATTAGGTGAATGAATAGTATCTTCTTTTGTAACGACTAATACATTATAACCATCTACCCTTTTCACTACAACAGGCGTATCTTCGTCTATAAACTCTCCGGTAGATTTGGCTTCTACGGTTATATTTTTAATCAGCGCTTTTCCGATAGGGGCCAGCCGGGATAAGGTGATTCCTTCGTCGCCCACCTGAATACCCAGGTCGCGACTGGAGGTAACCGTTGAATCCACATTCGTTTTTAAGGCTACTTTGCTAAATGATTTGGAGCGAAGGAGCCAGGCAAATGCAATCCCGAAAGCCATTATGGAACCGAACAGCGCGATATGCCCTGCCGTTGGCCCTAACGTATAAGCATAAATAACGCCTCCAATGGCAAATAAGGCGCCTCCTATTCCTGCAATCGTAATACCGGGAAGGAGAAATATCTCTAAAAGGACGAGCAGAATGGCTGCTCCGATTAGAAATACAATGATGGCAATATCTAAAATCATATCAGTAGAGGTTGTTGTTTATCTGTTAATTTTCAAATAGTTTATTTCGGCATTGCGCGCTTTCTTTTCCCATTCGCCGGGTTGTCCGTATAAACTGTAAAGCTGTTCTTCCGCCTGTAAGATGGTGGATTGTAATTGTTCCTTTTTACTTTTGTTTCCCTGTGAGTAATTGGAACGGAGTTCTTCCAGTTTCGTATGTAAGGAATTGATTTGTTTCGTCAGCTCAATTACTTTTTGGTAATGGCTTTTCGCTTCAGGGCTTTTAATCTCATCCAGCGTATAATAGGTGATTGTATTATTTATAACAAACTCAAAGTCTTTGCGTATTTCTTTTGCTCCCGAAGGGATTTCTGTATGGGCCAGGCGGATCAACTCCATATAATTACTGCCCGGCTTCCATGAATCCTGAATGGATGTAATAGCGGCGCGCGCCCGTTTTAAGTCAAGGTCGTCTCCTTCCATACGGGTTCGCTGATTGTCGGGGATAAAGAGGTACACACAAACCTTGTCTTCGGGCTGGCGCCTGTCGGAAACAAACCAGCCCAGATTTTTATTTTCATCAATAACCAGCATATAATCGTTGAAGAATGAATTGAAAGGCATTCCTAATTGTTCGGGCGTCAGAAACGTTTCGGTGTTGGGGTTGTAGCGGGTAACAAACAGGTCGTACCCGCCTATCGAACCGTTTCCTTTGGAGGCATAATAGGTCGTAACGCCATCCGGCAGGGTAAAAGGATAATTGTCGTCATCGCTGCTGTTTACGTTCATGGGGAGTTGTTTCTCGTCGCCCCATACATCCAGCAGTTTGGATTGTGTAAATAAACAGTAGCGGTTGTTATCCGTTGGGCGGGCATAATATATTTTATCTCTTTTCCCATTCATATAGACAGTAGACGATACCTGCCCGGTTATATTGAAAAAAGCCGTATAGGAAGCAAGCGAACCGCTTTCTTCACTTAATGTGTACGCTGAAAGAAAATCATTTTTATCCACTACCATGCTGTCTATTAACTGAATATTTTCCACCCTTTCTACCATGCGTTGCGCTTTCTCTATATGTTCCAGGCGTTTTTGGTATACTTCCACATCCTGTTTCTTCTTGGCAAGTTGGGCGATGTATTCTTCGTACATTTCGGCAGCCTTGTCAAAATGATAGGTATCGGCATATAATTCTCCCAGATAGAGACAGGCCTCCTGCACGTGCCGTTTCACGGCTGTATCTAAATATTTCACGGCATTCTCCAGGTCGCCGGTTTTGTAGCAACACACTCCATACCATAGATTATAAGACGCATTATTAGGCGCCTGTTTCACCAAACGTTCAAAAGCAGGCTTAGCTTCAGCATATTCTCCTTCATTATATAATTTTTTTGCCTGGTCAAGGCTTTGTGCAAATAAGCTGTTACAATACAAAATGATTCCTGTCAAACAAATCAATCTTCTTACTAACTGTATCATTTATTCTGTTAAATAAAATTATCTTGTTTCAAAGATACTACTATTTTTAGTAGAGCCATGCAAATCGAACGATAAATACACATGTTTTTTACAACATTTGCTTTTCCCTGCTTTTCCCGGCCTTTTTCCTGCTGAAAAGAAATAGTATTCTTGAGCCACAGATATGTATGGATTATGGGTGGTGGAACGTGCCTTCAGTTTCCAATAGCGCCGCCCTGCTACATGAGCAGGACGGCGCATTTTGCTGGTCTTTTAGTTTATACACGGTTTAATCTTTGTTATTATAAGTTTAAATACAGTTGGTTATATAGTTTTTCGACTGTGTTAAAAAAATACCGCCGTTTAATTCATGCAGCGTACAAGGCGTTCAGGGCTGTCGCAGTTGTCCGACTCGTTTTTAGTTATCTGTCATAAAATAAATCAAATAACTTGATATATTTTATGACATGGAAAACATTTACATGTGAAATATAATTAGTATGTTTGTGTATGAATTAAACGGCGGTATATATTATCTCCCATCCTCTAAAGGGCACATCCTGTCATTTTATTGCAGATACGATGAATACGTAATCGTGAGGTCGTATCCTTTTAACCTTTCCACAATTGTGAGCCGGGCGTTCCACAATTGTGAGCCGGGCGTTTCACAATTGTGGGCCGAGCGTTTCACAATTGTGGAAAGGTTAAACGAATGTAACGGGAAGATAAAATATACGGGAACCCGTTAGTAAAGTTTTGAGGGAATGTGCTTAGATTACTACGCAGTTCGGATGGTTTAATACGAAGAGAGCGATCATGGCGCATGCTTCGGCGTCGGCCAAAGCATGGTGATGATGTTCGAGGTTGTATCCGCAATAAGCTGCTACGGTATTTAATTTATGGTTCGGCAGATTCTTGAATAATTTTCGTGCAATTTGTAAGGTACAATGGAAGTCATAACCGGGATAGTCCATGCAATATGTTCTGAAAACAGCTTTCAGGCAATTCTCATCAAAAGCTTTGTTATGAGCAATTAATGGTAACCCATTAATCCGTTTTTCCGCTTCTTTCCATATAAGCGGAAAAACAGGCGCCTTGTCTGTATCTCTTGCTGTAATGCCATGTGTATGAGTATTCCAATAGGAATAATAGTCTGGTTCGGGACGTATCAAACGATAGAACCTGTCAACCACTATTCCTTCTTTCACAATTACAATCCCCACACTGCATACGCTGGCGAACTGTTCATTGGCTGTTTCAAAATCTATGGCAGCAAAACTATCGCTGATGTTCTTAACGTTATTCTTCCGCTTCCCTATAGTCATAACGATAGGTTATATAAGAAGAAGAAGGAAAGTCTTTCGGTACTTTTTGTTTTACTTTGCCTGTGGCAGCCCATTCGGCGCCACGCAACAGAGTAACCTGGAAACCGGTACATTGCATCGCCGGATTGTCTCCATAAGTAGGGCCGCAGTGGCCGAGCATTGTATGGAATATACGGGCTTTGCCGTAATCTACCGTAAAAAGCAAGGGTTCTTCCCTGCCTGAACCTCCTGTTTCTTTATCAGACCAGGCCGTATAAAGTAATGTACCGATGTTTGCAGGCCCGCGCATGCGGTCGTACAATTCATCTTTCGCATGTGCCCAGCGATTCGGTAAACCGTTAACGATAGGATGTTCCGCATCACGGGCAGTGAGCATATATTCGTGCTGTTTCCCATGCGACCCTCCTGTACCGATAGACGTATCTTTAATAAATTCTCCTTCGTGCCAGTAAGCATACGGGCCTGCGTTTTCATTACGTCCTTCCCAGCCTCCCAAAGCGATGATCTTATTGTATTCAAACCAATTGGGAAAAGAGTTATCGGCTGCATGGTAAACAATTATACCTCCGCCGTTCCGAGCATATTCGATGAAGTTATTCTTCGTTTTTTCCGGCCACATATCGCCATTGTAATCTAATACAACAAGGGAATAGGGCTTGAAGTCAATGATAAAGTTTGATAAATCCTGTCCTTTTTCGGGAGAGATAGCTAAATCAACTTTAAACAATCCGGAGTTTTCCAATATGTCTTTCAACACGATATGGCTCACTTGCCAGTTATGATTGTTTTGTCCGGTAATCAGCAGCGTCTTGACAGGTTTCCGGGCGGATACCGTACAAGCCAACAGCAGGGAAGTTGCAAATAAGAATAGTTTTCCGGGAGCCAGGTTTCTCATATCATTTTATGTTAGTTAATATTTTTACTTTGACAAATGTAGTAAATTAGATTGAATTTTATATTTTTGTATACATAATTAAATCAAATTACGTCAAAATGAAACATATACACTACCTGCTGACAATTATTCCCATTCTTTTCATTTCTATTCCAAACGCTAATGCCGAAGGAGAATATACAGGAGGTGACTGGCGTGATAAAGGTTTGTTGCTTGTTTATTCTCCCCGCTATTTCGGCCCAAGCGCTTTTCCTGTTCCCGAACTTAGAACAGCTTTGGCTCCTTCATGCTTTGAAGCAGAGTTACAGGGGAGATATCATTATTATACGGGCGACAAGACAACAGACCTGTTTGCGCGCCTCACGATACCTGTCGTTAAAAAGCGCGTAGGCATAGAAATTACCGCCATCATAAAAGAAAAGTATAAACTCACCCCTGAAACCCGCGACGAGCGTAACGCCGTAGAAACGGAATTGCCTCCAAACGAATCTTATCAAGGCGATATAGTAATCTGTACCTTATTCCAGGTATTACAAAGTGAAAAATGGGTGGATGTTATGGCAAGCCTTTCTCTCAAGACGGCCAGCGGCGGACGCTTGTGCGACGCCCGCTTTACAGACGCCGTTACCTATTGGATGGATGTAACGATAGGTAAGGATTTACTTAAAAATGAGCGCAGAACGGCTGTTTTACGTATGCAGGCAATGGCGGGATTCTATTGTTGGATGACAAACGATATTATACACCGCCAGAATGACGCCACATCATTTGGCGTAGGATTTACAGGCGTCTGTCGTCATTTTACACTTTCAAGTAATTTTTCCGGTTTTTCCGGGTATAAAAACAATGGAGACCATCCACTTATTCTACGTAATAATCTGACGTATGAATTTAAAAAGAATCGTATTTCATTCCGGTACAATCATGGCATGAAAGATTACCTCTACGACAATTATTCGGTAGGGTATACCCGTTGCTTTTAAATGCGTTGGATTTTTCTACTCTTATACAACGGTATATCCTTCCAGTTGTTTGAAGCCATTCAGGAAATCCGTTGCGTTCATACGTTTTTTCCCGGCTAATTGAAGTGATATTAAACGTAAATATCCGCCGGGTACGGCTATCTCTATATACTTTTTGTTGTCGGTTACAATAACGCCGGCTGGCAGTTGATGGGATGCCGGATGTTTTTCCGTCTGGTAAATCTTTACTGCCTGTTTATCTCCGTTGGGAGCAACCAGTTCTGTCCAGGCAGCCGGGTGAGGAGACAATCCTCGCACAAAATCGTATGTCTTTTTCAGGGGCAGGCTCCAGTCTATACGGCATGTTTCCTTGGTAAGTTTAGGCGCCGGATGAAGTTCCGAAGCGTGTTGATATAATTGTTCCTGGGAGATGGTATCCACTTCTCCGGATAAAATAAGATCGGTTGTTTCTATCACTAATGCTGCCCCTGCCTTCATCAGTTTGTCGTGTACAATGCCTGCGTCGTCGGTATCTGCTACCGGTATCTGCTTTTGCCGGATAATCTTTCCTGTATCAATTTCATGTGTCAGGAAAAAAGTAGTAACGCCCGTTTCCGTTTCGCCATTGATAACAGCCCGGTTAATCGGCGCTGCGCCCCGATACTGCGGGAGCAAAGAAGCATGCAGGTTAAACGTACCTAACCGTGGCATATCCCATACCACTTCGGGCAACATCCTGAAAGCTACAACTATTTGTAAATCGGCATTCCATTCTCTTAACCGGGATAAAAAAACTTCGTTTTTAAGCTTTTCCGGTTGCAGCACAGGGATATGTTTCGCTCCGGCATATTCCTTTACCGGGCTGGGCCGGAGCACACTCCCATGTCGTCCAACCGGCTTGTCGGGCACGGTTATCACCCCTACCACATTATATCCTTTTTCAACTAATGTGCGAAGGCTCTCAACCGCAAATTCGGGAGTGCCCATATATACGATGCGTAATTCGTCCTTTTTCATTCGTAAATATTCATTATTAAATCAATCTCCCGAAAAATTATCAACTAATACTTCCCGGTATGAATTAAATATCTTTGATTTAGACATAAAGCCTATATAATGCCCTTCTTCATCTACTACCGGCAAATTCCAGGCTTTTGTATCATCAAATATATGCATCACTTTTTCCATAGGCGTATTGATAACAATTCTTGCCTGAGCCGAAACCATAAATTTGGATACTTTGAAACGGTTGTATAATTCCGGGCGGAACATGATATTACGGATATTATCCAATAATACAATCCCTAATAATACACCCTCTTTATCTACTACAGGAAAAGCATTCCGCGCACTTTGGGCTATTACTTTCACCATATCGCCTAACGTCATGTCCGGTTGTATGATACAAAAGTCTTTCTCAATGACATGATCTACATTCAGTAAGGTTAATACGGCCTTGTCTTTATGGTGCGTTAATAATTCTCCTTTCTGAGCCAGACGCATGGAATAGATACTGTGTGGTTCGAACATGATAATCGTAAGGTAAGAACTTATCGATACAATCATTAACGGGAGGAACAGTTCATACCCGCCAGTTAGTTCGGCAATCAGGAATACGCCTGTCAGCGGAGCGTGCATAACGCCTGCCATAACGCCTGCCATTCCCATAAGGGCGAAATTCTTTTCAGACAAATACGTTGTGAAATCAAAATAGTTGGAAGTATGGGCAAATATAAAGCCGGCAATACATCCTAAAAATAAACTGGGAGCAAAGATTCCCCCGCAACCGCCTCCGCCGTTTGTAGCGCTCGAAGCAAATACCTTCGTTAGAAGTATCAAAAGTAAAAAGACCAATATGCCCCAATACGAGCCCTTCATTTCATAAAACAAACTCTTATCCATCAAATGGGCGAACTGTCCGTTTAATAGAGAACCTATCGTATCATATCCTTCGCCGTACAGTGGGGGAAACAGGAAGATAAGTATACTAAGCATGACGCCTCCCAGAAAGAATTTCCGCCAAAACGTTCCAAGCTTCTTGTAAACGCCTTCCACCTTATTCATTACCCTTGTAAAATAAAGCGATACCAAACCGCAAAATATACCAAGAAGCAATACGTAAGGAATACGCCCGATTTCAAAAACTTCTGTCTGGGAAAATTTAAACATCGCCTCGGTACCTGTAAAAATATAAGAAACCGTAGCCGCAGTGACCGAAGAAATCAACAACGGCATAACGGACGTCATGGTTAAGTCAAGCATCAACACTTCAATAACAAATACTAATCCGGCAATCGGGGCTTTAAAAATACCGGCAATGGCTCCCGCAGCGCCACAACCCACCAGCAGCATCAATGTCTTCTGCTCCATCCTGAACATACGCCCGAGATTGGAACCGATAGCAGCGCCCGTTAATACAATAGGCGCCTCCGCCCCGACCGAACCGCCCAAACCGATTGTAACAGAACTGGCTGCCAGAGAAGACCATACATTATGTGGCTTGATACGGCTTTTACGTTGCGAAATAGCATACAATATCTTGGTTACGCCGTGACTGATATCATCGCGTACAATATATTTAACAAATAGACCGGCAAGCAAAATACCCACAACCGGATAAAGCAGGAACAAATAGTTGGCCCCTACATCCATGTGCTGGGTAAGTGTTTTCTGAATAAAATGAATCAATTGCTTTAACATGATTGCCGAAGCCGCCGTGCAGATTCCTACCAGGAAACTAAGGAATAATACAAAATGCTTTTCTTGCACATGTTTATCCCGCCAACGTAGAAACGTATAAAACAACCCTTCTTTATTTTCCATTTTTAAATACCTTTTCCTGTAATTACTGTTTTGATCGTATAAGTTAAAATGGTAATATCCATTATTAATGACATATTATCGTAATAAAGCATATCATACTCCAAACGTTCTATCATCTCGTCTACATTAACGGCATACCCATATTTTACCATACCTAAAGAAGTAATGCCTGGCCTTACATTATGTAATAAATAATAATAAGGCGCTTTCTTCACGATTTGATCAATAAAATACTTCCGTTCGGGGCGCGGGCCAACTAATGACATATCTCCTTTCAATACGTTCCAGAACTGAGGTAATTCATCTAATCTGTATTTTCTCATGATACGCCCGAAAGGCGTTACCCTGCTATCATTTACAGAAGCAAGCAACGGGCCGTCATTTTCAGCGTCTTCATACATCGTTCTGAATTTGTATATCGTAAACGGCCGGCCCATATACCCGATTCTTTCCTGGCGAAAAAAGACCGGGCCGGAAGAATCTTTTTTTATCCGCCGGATTATATATACGAACAAAGGAGATAATAACAGCAATGCCGATGCTGAAATAAGCTTGTCTGATAAAAACTTTATGTTTTTCTCCGCCTCCGAAAGATTATTATCCGTAATATCAACCAAAGGAACGCCAAGAATGGTTTTTATTTTTACTTTCGATAATGCGAATGATTTATCGGCAAGTATCTTTACCGGCAGTTTATACCGGTACAGGGGATACAGGATATCCGCTAATTCTTCGCTTCTTATGGGAGCTGCCGCCACAATCAGTTCATCAATGCGCCCGGATGCAATGATAGCGGCTAAATCATGTATGGTTCCCAGTACTTGTGCAGAATCAACAGCTACCTGCGCCCGTTCGCTTACTACTATAAACCCTGCAATGGTATAACCTGAATTATATAAATTATCAGCAATATCTTTGGCTTTATTTCCGGCTCCAATAACAAGTATATGTTGCGACCATTTTCTTTTCTTTGTTTTGTATATACCGTTTTGGGTAATCATCAGGCGGGGTATATACGTCAGCAGGAACTGTAACCCTAACAAGGAAAAAAACAGTTGGTAATAAATATGGAAAGAACGCGGCAAATCGTTCAGAATCATAATAAAGAACAATAATACCACCCCAATGCCAACCGTAATGGCTGTGGTAAAAAACTCTGTAATCCTTGATTTACCAAAAGGCTTATTATAATAACCGGATAAGTAATGAATAAACAACCAGAAAAAAGGAACAATCAGTTGGCCTTCCAATACATCCGAAAGCAGGTAACTTTTAAGCGAAGAGTATCCGATATAAAATGCAATCTCATTATAGCGGATAACATTAAACAGCAGCCAGACAACAGAGGCGGCTATTAAATCGGAAACAATATAATTTGTTATTTGCTTTTTTTTATTCATTATTACCTGATTATCTGAAAACGCCCGTCATTGTCTAATTTAATCACGCCAGACGGCTTCGTTTTACTCATATCATTCCGGCGATACTGCACAATATAGTCAACGCCTTCTTTAATCGTATCCGATATTTCCTTAAAAATAGAAGGCGAAGGTTCTCCACTGATATTTGCAGACGTTGAGACCAGCGGTTTACGGAACTGCGCGCAAAGCTGGCGTGAGAAATCTTCGCTGGTAACGCGTATGCCTATACTTCCGTCGCCGGCTAACAAATTCGGCGCTATATTTTTTCCTTGCGGATAAATGATAGTCAGCGGTTTGTCGGCTGATACCTCAATAAGCTGCCAGGCAATTTTGGGGATATTTTCAACATACCGCTCTAATTGGGCCGGGTTATCAATTAAAACCAGCATGGCCTTATTGTCTGTCCGTTGTTTTAATTCATACACCCGCCTGACGGCTTTTTCGTTAGTTGCGTCACAACCAATACCCCAAACCGTATCCGTGGGATAAAGAATAATACCTCCCGCTTGCATAACATCGCAAGCTTTTTTTAAATCGTCAGTCATCACACAAAGAATATAGAGGCAAATGTACGAATCATTCGCATAATTATAAAAAATAATAATGAAAAACTATTTTATATTACTTATTGCAAAATTCCCGTTTATATTATCTATTTTTACAAGTTGAAAAACAGTTTGCTTTTAGTTAAGCAATACATGTGTTTGTACTTTTATGGGCACATTTGAGATTTCGGAGAAAGAAAAAAATAATATATAATGATTAACAAATGGAATTTACGAACCCCATCCATAGAAGAATTAAATAGAAAAGACGAGTTGACGGCTGAACTGGGTCTTCATCCGATTATCAGCTTGTTGCTTGTACAGAGAAGCATTATTTCGGAAGAGGAAGTAAGAAAATTCTTTAAACCGAGCCTGAATAATCTGCATGATCCATATCTGATGCCCGATATGGAAAAAGCGGTTAAGCGACTGAACAAGGCTTTAGGAAATAAAGAAAAAATATTGGTTTATGGGGATTACGATGTAGACGGAACCACTGCTGTTTCGTTAGTTTACAAATATTTGCGCCCTTATTCGTACACATTGGATTACTATATACCCGACAGGTATGACGAAGGATATGGCATCTCTTACAAAGGAATTGATTATGCTGCCGAAAATGGCGTATCATTGATTATTGCTTTAGATTGTGGCATTAAAGCGATTCAAAAAATAGAGTATGCCAAGACCAAAGGAATAGACTTTATTATATGCGACCATCACATGCCGGACGACGTGCTACCCGATGCTGTTGCCGTATTAGACGCCAAACGTGTTGATTCTACGTATCCTTACGAACATCTTTCCGGATGCGGGGTAGGGTTTAAATTTATGCAGGCTTTTGCCAAAAGCAATAACTTCCCTTTTTCCGACCTTGAAAAGTTACTCGACCTTACGGCCGTCAGTATTGCATCGGATATTGTACCGATAACCGGTGAAAACCGTATCTTAGCCTATTATGGCCTGAAGCAATTGAACAGTAATCCAAGTCTGGGGCTGAAAGGGATTATTGATATCTGTGGCCTGACTGGGAAAGATATTACCATAAACGATATTGTTTTTAAAATAGGCCCGCGCATCAATGCTTCCGGCCGGATGATGAAAGGGAAGGAAGCGGTAGATTTACTGCTGGCTAAAGACAGTGAAAGCGCACGTGAAAAAAGTGAAAATATAAACCAGTACAATGACGAACGCAGGGAATTGGATAAAAAGATTACAGACGAAGCCAATGCCATCATTGATGAATTCAGTAATATGGAAGACCGGAAAGCAATTGTTGTGTATAATCCGGGTTGGCATAAGGGAGTGATCGGAATCGTAGCTTCCCGGCTGACCGAAAAGTATTACCGTCCTGCCGTAGTGCTTACTAAATCATCCGAACTTATTACAGGATCGGCTCGTTCGATTACAGGATTTGATATATATAAAGCGATTGAAAACTGCCGGGATTTATTGGAAAACTTCGGAGGCCATACGTATGCCGCAGGTTTATCGTTGAGAGAAGAACATCTGGAGGTTTTTACGAACCGTTTCCTTGAATTGGCAAATGTGGAAATCGATACGGAACAGATGATATCCCAGATCGACATCGATGTTGTGTTAGAGCTAAAAGATATTACCCAGAAATTTGCGAGCGACCTGAAAAAAATGAATCCATTTGGCCCGGATAACCAAAAGCCTGTATTTAGCAGTTTAAGCGTCAGGGATTATGGAACAAGCAAGCTGGTAGGAAAAGAATCGGATCATATCAAACTGGAGCTTATCGACGACAGTTCAAAGATTCCTGTACACGCCATTGCTTTTGGGATGAGCGAATATTTCGATTACATTAAGTCTATGAAACCGTTTAACATTTGTTACACGCTTGAAGAGAATACATATAATGGCGCGACAACTCTTCAACTGTTGATTAAAGACATACGTACCAACGTTTCGTGAAAAAAGGTGGACGTCTACCATAAAATATTGCAACGCTATTGGGGATACGCTTCTTTTCGCCCATTACAGGAAGATATCATCCACTCAATTGCCGCTAAAAAAGACACGCTCGGATTAATGCCTACCGGAGGAGGAAAGTCTATCACCTTCCAGGTGCCGGCATTATCCATGGACGGTGTTTGTATTGTTGTTACTCCCCTGATTGCCTTAATGAAAGACCAGGTAGATAATCTCCGCCGGCTTGGCATCAAGGCTACGGCAGTGTATTCGGGCATGACTCGCCAGGAGATCATCAAACAATTGGAAAACTGTATCTTCGGCGACTATAAATTCCTGTATGTATCGCCCGAACGCTTGTATACCGAGATATTCAAAGCGAAGCTTCAGGCAATGAACGTCTCATTATTGGTTGTAGACGAAAGCCATTGCATATCGCAATGGGGATACGACTTTCGTCCTTCTTACCTTACCATTGCCGATATCCGCGAACAACTGCCCGGAGTTCCGGTACTTGCCTTAACAGCTACTGCTACTTCGGATGTTATAAATGATATTCAGGATAAGCTTCTTTTCAAAGAAAAGAATGTTTTCCAAAAGAGCTTTCACCGGAAAAACCTGTCTTATATTGTCCGCCGGAGCGACGATAAACTGAGCGTGTTGCTCCGGATACTTCAGAAAGTTTCCGGCAGCGCTATTATATATGTACGCAATAGAAAACGGACAAAAGAGATAGCTACCGTATTGCAACAGGCCGGCATCTCGGCAGGTTTCTTTCATGCCGGGCTTGACAGAGAGGAAAAAACACGTTGCCAGAACAGATGGAAAAGTAATGAATGCCGTGTGATTGTTTCTACCAACGCCTTTGGAATGGGAATAGATAAACCCGACGTAAGGCTGGTTGTGCACATGGATATGCCGGGATCGCTGGAAGAATATTTCCAGGAAGCCGGAAGAGCCGGAAGGGATGAGGAAAAAGCCTATGCAATTGCATTGTGTAATGGAGCCGATAATGCCAAACTGAAGAAGCGCTTATCCGATGAATTTCCCGGCAAAGAATTTATTTATCGTGTATACGAAGCATTGGGTAATTACTTCCAGATAGCCGTTGGGTATGGATTTGATACAGTCCACGAATTTTCATTAACAGACTTCTGCCATGTTTTCAGCTTCTCTATATTGCAAGCGCATCATGCTTTAAAGATTTTAGAATTGGCAGGATATATAGAATATACGGAAGAGATAGATAATTCTTCGCGATTGGTTTTTACGGTTACCCGTGATGATTTATACAAGTATCTTAATCAGGATAAGAAAACGGATGATGTTATTCAGGCAATCCTTCGTTCGTATACCGGTTTATTTGCCGATTATGTCTATATAGACGAAGCGCTGATTGCTACCCGTTCCATGGTTTCCCAACACGATATATACAATATACTGACAGGTTTATCCAAATACCACATCGTAAATTATATACCGCGTAAAAAGACCCCTCTTATTATTTACAGGCAATCAAGGGAAGAACAAAAATACCTCAGCATCCCACGTTCCGCTTATGAAGAACGCAAGGAGCGGTTTGAATACCGTATCGGAAAAGTGCTGGAATATATCAATGGAGAACATACCTGCCGTAACAGGATGCTGCTGCATTATTTCGGAGAAAAAAAAGCGAAAGATTGTGGTTGTTGCGACGTTTGCCTGGCTAAAAATGAATCGGGATTAAAAAATGCAGAGTTTAACACCATTAAAGAAGCGCTGTGCAAAATCCTTACTACCCAGCCCCAACATATAAAATTCCTAACCGAAACACTTCCTTTCCCTGCCGGGAAAAGCATTACTGTTATTCGTTTTCTTGCCGAACATGATGAACGTTTCATACTAAGCGATGGCTATTTTTCATTAGCCGGGCCATAAAAAAAGGAACGCTTTCATAAGCGCTCCTTTTTTCTTTCCTTCGATTTGGAAAAGAAAGGGTGAATGATGGGGTTCGAACCCACGACCCTCGGAACCACAATCCGATGCTCTAACCAGCTGAGCTACAATCACCATGTTTTTTTAACGGTGCAAAGATAGATATTTACTTTGATAATCCAAATCTTTGCTTTCAAAAAATCAGGATTGGAGCGCGATTATTTATAGATTGCTTTCTTGCCTGCCGATAAGGTATTACGCATTAACGAAATAATGGTCATCGGGCCTACTCCTCCGGGTACAGGCGTGATATAAGAGCATTTAGGAGATACTTCGTCAAACTTCACATCGCCGGTTAGCTTGAAGCCGCTTTTGGTTGATGCGCCAGGTACCCGTGTGGTTCCTACATCAATAATAACAACTCCCTCTTTTACCATATCTGCTTTTAAAAATTCGGGAACCCCCAATGCTGCAATAATAATATCGGCGCTCAGACACATTTCTTTCAGGTTCTGCGAGCGGCTATGGCAGACCGTTACCGTACAATCGCCCGGACAGGCTTTCTGCATCATCAAGGCAGCCATCGGTTTACCTACAATATTACTTCTTCCCAGAACGACGCAGTGTTTCCCTTTCGTCTCTATTGCGTAGCGCTTGATTAATTCGAGAATCCCGGCAGGCGTGGCCGATACAAAACAGGGTAGTCCGATAGACATACGCCCTACATTAACCGGGTGGAAGCCATCCACATCCTTACGGTAATCAATGGCTTCAATAATCTTTTGTTCGGATATATGTTTGGGAAGGGGAAGCTGTACAATAAAACCGTCTACGCCGGCATCATTATTTAAGCGTTCTACACAGGCTAACAGTTCTTCTTCTTTTACATCGTCTTCATAACGGATAAGAGACGATTTAAAACCAACTTCTTCACAGGTACGCACCTTGGCGGCAACATACGTTTCGCTCCCCCCGTCATGCCCCACCAATACGGCGGCCAGGTGAGGCGCCTTTCCTCCTGCTTCCTTTATCAGGGCTACTTCCTCTGCTATTTCTTTCTTTATTTGGGCTGCTACAGCCTTTCCGTCTATTAATACCACTATTGCTTTTTACTCCTTTTGATTAACTCCTTTAACTATTACTTTCTGAACGATGGCATTTTCTTGCCTTTGGGCTTAGCTGTTGTAAGCGTCTTCATCATCTTGCACGTTTCATCAAACTGCTTGATGAGTTTGTTTACGTCCTGTACCGTTGTTCCGCTGCCTTTGGCTATACGCTGGCGGCGCGAACCGTTTAATATGGAGGGGTTCGTACGTTCCTGAACGGTCATGGAATAGATAATAGCTTCAATACTTTTAAAGGCATTGTCGTCTATATTCATATCTTTTATTGCTTTGCCAACGCCCGGAATCATCGAAGCCAGGTCTTTCAAATTTCCCATTTTCTTGATTTGCTGAATCTGGCTGATGAAGTCGGTAAAGTCGAATTGGTTCCTGGCAATTTTCTTTTGCAGCCGTTTCGCTTCCTCTTCATCGTATTGCTCCTGCGCACGTTCTACAAACGATACGATATCGCCCATTCCGAGGATACGGTCGGCCATACGTTCCGGGTGGAAAACGTCAAGCGCTTCCATCTTTTCGCCGGTACCTGCGAACTTGATTGGCTTATCTACAACGGTACGGATGGAAAGGGCCGCCCCGCCTCTTGTATCGCCATCCAGCTTGGTGAGGACTACGCCGTTGAAATCAAGCTGGTCGTTAAATTCTTTTGCCGTATTCACCGCGTCCTGTCCTGTCATTGCATCTACCACAAACAGGATTTCGTTGGGATTAATGGCATTTTTAACAGCCGTGATTTCCTTCATCATTTCCTCGTCGACAGCCAGCCGGCCGGCTGTATCTACAATCACTACGTCGTATCCTTTCAGCCTGGCTTCCTTTATTGCATTTTTAGCAATCTCTACCGGGTTTTTATTTTCCGGTTCGGAATAAACGGGTACTCCTGCCTGTTCTCCCAGAATATGTAATTGCTCTATGGCAGCCGGACGGTAAACGTCGGCGGCAACTAATAAAGGCTTTTTGCCTTTTTTGGATTTGAATAGATTGGCCAGCTTGCCCGAAAAGGTTGTTTTGCCCGAACCTTGCAGGCCGGACATCAAAATAACCGCCGGAGAGCCTTTCAAATTAATCTCTGACGCTGTTCCTCCCATCAGCAGGGTCAACTCATCGTGAATAATCTTCACCATCAACTGGCTGGGTTTAACGGCTGTAAGCACATTTTGCCCTAAGGCTTTCTCCTTTACGGTATCCGTAAACTGTTTAGCCACTCTGTAATTAACGTCGGCGTCTAATAACGCTTTGCGGACATCTTTCAGTGTTTCCGCCACATTAATCTCGGTAATCCGGCCTTCGCCTTTTAATAGTTTAAACGACCTGTCTAACCTTTCGCTTAAATTTTCAAACATAATATCGTATTTATTTTTTTACTTTTCTATCGGCCTGCAAATATAATCCTTTAGTGCAAATTTAATTTGAAATAATCTTTAATAAAAAAAGGAAATCGTGAATGATTTCCTTTTCCTTCCGAGCCTCTTGTCGGATTCGAACCAACGACCCCGAGATTACAAATCACGTGCTCTGGCCAACTGAGCTAAAGAGGCAGGTGGGTAAGCTTACTGCATCGCGCCGCTACAACCAAGTACCCTTGCTGCCGTCAAGCCCTGGGGGGGTTCCGAGGGAGCATGCCGTGCAGGACTTACCCGGCTGCAAAAGTAGACATTTTTCTTTACAATCCAAATCTTCGGCGCAAGAAATATGTGATTATCCCGCGGGGGCGGCGCCTTTCAGTACGAATTGGATGAGGGCGGTGAATACTTTACCGTATTTCTCCAGCTTCACGTCGCCCACCCCGCGTATGGCGGCGAACGATTCCATGTCGAGAGGCTTTTGGGCCGCCATATCCTGCAGCGTTGCGTCGGAGAAGATGATGTAGGCGGGTACAGACTCTTTTTGGGCTATCTGTTTGCGCAGCTGGCGGAGCGCGTCCAGCAGTTTTTCGTCTGCCGAATCCGGGCCGCTGCTTACGCGGATGGGGCGCGCCTTTTCTTTCCGGGAGGGGCGTTTCAGTTCTTCCGGTTCGTGCCAGGCGGACAGGAGGGCTTTGGCTTCCCCATAGAGTACTTTGCGGCCGAGGGGAGTTACCTTCAGCGACCGGGCGCTGGCATAGTCTGTTTCGATATAGCCTAATTGCAGCATCTGGTAGATGTATTCTTTCCACAGGTTGTAAGGGAGGTCTCGCCCGGCGCCGTAGGTTTTGAGCCGGTGATAACCCAGGCGTACGAGTTCGCTGCGTGCGGAGGCGCGCAGAATATCTATTAACATCTGTATGCCTGCCCGTTCCCCTGTGCGGAGGATGGCGCTCAGCGCTTTTTGCACCAGCAGGCTTCCGTCGAAACGCTGGGGAGGGTTACGGCATACGTCGCAATTGCCGCAGTCGTGCCCGGCCTCTTCGCCAAAGTAGTTAAGCAGGATGCGCCGCCGGCATATATCGGCTTCGCAATAGCGCTGCATGCGGTTCAGCTTTTCGAGGTTTACTTCGCTCTGCCCGCTCTCGCCGGCAAAGCGGCGCAGCACCACCAGGTCGGCCAGCGAATAGAAAAGCAGCGTGTAGCTCGGGAGGCCGTCTCGCCCGGCCCGGCCTATTTCCTGGTAATAGTTTTCAATGCTGCCGGGCATATTATAGTGAATCACCCAGCGTACATTGCTTTTATCTATCCCCATACCAAAGGCCACGGTGGCGCATACTACTTCCGTACGGTCGTTGATAAAATCGTTCTGGGCCTCTTCCCTCTGTGCGGGCGACAGTCCGGCATGATAGGCCGCGGCCTTAATCCGGCAACTGTTCAGCGTTTCGGCTACGGCCTCTGTATCGGCCCTTTTCATGCAATATACAATGCCGCTCTGCCCCTTGTGCAAGCCGATAAACCGTACGATGGCGGCTGTCTTCTCTTTCTTTGCCAGTCCGCGGTATACGGTAAGCGAGAGGTTGGGGCGGTCGAATGAAGAGATGAATATCTGCGGACTGCGCAGCTTGAGCTGCTCAATGATGTCTAAGCGGGTAATCTTGTCGGCCGTAGCCGTGAGCGCCACAACCGGCACGTCCGGGAAACGCTCTTTAAGCACGGACAGCTGCGTATACTCCGGGCGGAAATCGTGCCCCCACTGCGAGATACAATGCGCCTCGTCTATGGCGATAAGCGACAGTTGCAGCAGGGGGAGCAGACGGTCTGTTTCGCCCATCAGTCCTTCGGGAGAAATGTAAAGCAATTTGATTTTTCCCTGTATGGCAAACTGTTTGATGCGTTGCTTCTGGGCCTCGGGCATCATGCTGTTCAGTGCGGCAGCCGGTATGCCGTTGGCCATCAAGCCTTCCACCTGGTCTTTCATCAAAGCAATCAGGGGTGAAATAACAATCGCCGTCCCCGGCAAATAAATGGCAGGCAGCTGGTAGCAAATTGATTTCCCCCCGCCCGTAGGCATCAGCGCCAGCGAATCTTTCTTCTGTATAACCCGCTGAATAATCTCGGCCTGCAACGGCCTGAAGGAGTCAAAACCAAAAAACTTTTTGAGTAAAAGCGTTAATTCTTTCATATAAGATAATTGTTTTCCATCTTTTGAGTGAACAAATATACACGATAATAATTGACTTGTAACACAGATAAATAAAAATGCAGTAAAACATTTACAGGAGAAACCCGGGAAGAAAGCAGCCAGGTTACAGGTAAAGCATAATCTTTATCTTTATTTCGCACGCCAATTCCACAGTCCGGGGGCTTGGGCGCATCCCCCGGCCCCCTGTGGGGCCGGGGGTCGGGCTTTCCGCTGCAAGTCCTCCTCCTCCCTGCGGTCGTCGTCCGGGCTTTCCGCTGCAATCCCTTGCGCAGGCTGCGCCATCCTTTTGCCTGCATAGCCTGGGAGATTAAAAACCGGGCTTGGGAGATTAAAAACCGGGCTTAGGAGATTAAAAACCGGGCTTAGGAGATTAAAAACCAAGCCTGGGAGATTATAAACCGGGCTTGGGAGATTAAAAACCAAGCCTTGGAGATTATAAACCGGGCTTGGGAGATTCTAAACCGGGCTTAGGAGA
>JAIRKZ010000089.1 GCA_031259845.1 Tannerellaceae bacterium
TTACATTTGTATTTTGGCAATCGGGGCAATGGAGGGTAATTTTTATTTGCATTTACAAAAATACTAATTCATCCCTGACTGCCAAATATTTACAGCAGCATACTTTTTACATCACCACCTATTTTTGTTTCTAAAGATGCAACGTCTCTGATACTTGCCTCGTATATATAAACAAATGGAGGAAGCAATTGACAGACTGATTGAAAAATGCCGCCATGGAAACAGGCCTGCACAACTGGCGCTTTACGAACGATACGCACGAAGGCTGTATAACGCCTGCCTGCGTATTACAGGGAATGCGCCGGAAGCGGAAGAAGCCATGCAGGATTCATTCCTGAAGGTATTCACAAGGTTGGAACAGTATCAGAACGGAGAATGTTTTGAAGCCTGGATACATCGGATTGCCATACATACGGCGATAGACTATGTAAGGCGCCATACCCTGGAATGGGAGGAATTACCGGGTAATTATGCCGAACCGGCAGAAGAAGAACCGGATGACGAAAACATCGAATACACGGTAACGCAAATAAAAGAAGGGGCAAAAAAGTTGCCTGCCGGATATAGAGCCGTTCTGTCACTCTATCTGTTTGAGGGATATGATATGGAAGAAATATCCGCGATATTGAATATCCGGCCGGCAAGCGTACGAACGCAATACATGAGGGCCAAGCGAAAGCTGCTTGATATAATAGCTGCTAATTGATATGTAATATAATAACCGATTGATATGGACAAGTTAAAGCATTTTATTGATGCGCACAGGGACGCTTTTGAAGATGATATTCCCCCGGAGGGACACTTCGGGCGTTTTGATAAGAGATTACCCATCGCATCCCGGAAACAAATAAGATGGATTAATGTATGGGCTGTTGCCGCTGCGGCAGTTGTTACACTGTTTGTATTCATACGGATCGTAAAGGAGATAAAAGACGTTCCGATGCAACAAACAAAAATGTACACCTGCGAAACGCAAATGGAAATAGAGGAACTCCGGGCTTATTATAATATGCAACTGACCGAAGTATCCGCACAGATCAGGACGTTGTATAAAAACGAACAAATACCCGGCGGATTGGAATTACTGGAAGAAACAAAAAAGGTACTCAAAAACTCGCATGAATTTGAAGATGCCGTTCTGCCTACCCTTCCCTGTTCGGACGCCGCTCTGTTTGCAATGAACCAGCATTACAGCAACAGTCTGGAGAGCTTGCAGATTATGCTAAACCAAATGGAAAAAGCCATTCAATGATACGAATAACTAAAAAATACATATAAAATGAATACAAAACACATTAAAAACCGTTACTGGCTGCTTTTCGCCCTGCTGATTATACTGCTTTCCACCGTAAGGGCCGAGACATGGGATAACACCCAAAAGAAAGAGTTTAACCAGACATTCAAGGTAGATGCAAATGGCCAATTGCAAATAGAGAATCGTTTTGGTAACATTACCATCACCCATTGGAATAAGAATGAAGTTGCCATTCAGGTAATTGTAGAATCAAAAGCCCGCAGCGAACCGGAAGCTCAAAGAGGGTTAGACCGTGTAAGTATTGAATTGAAGCAATTGGGAAATACGGTTTACGGACTCACTTCGCTAAAGAACCAGTCCGGCTGGAACAACAGCGGCGGCGACGCCCGCATCAATATTAACTATTATATCAGTATGCCTGCCGGATTCGCCGCCAATTTATCCCAGAAATACGGGAACATTAATCTCCCGGAGAAAAACGAAGGGGAATACATCATCGAGGTGAAATATGGAAACATCGTAGCCGGCAGTTTTACAGCCCCCCTCCGTATAGATGCAGGATACAGTAATATTAAACTGGAGAACGTGAAAACATTGCAACTGGATGTGGCTTACTGTGGGAATGTAGCCATTAACAATGGAGAAGTTATGACGATAGATAGTAAATACTCCAACCTGCTCATCAGGAATGTCTCCAAACTCTCTATGGATAAGAAATATGGGAATTTACAAGTGCAGAACGTAGATAAAATGTCTATTGAAGCAAAATATAGCGAATGTTCTGTAGAACGGATAAAAGACGAACTAAGCAGTTCGTTGAATTATAGCACGCTGACAGTAAAAGAACTGTCGTCCGGATTCAATTGGGTAAAGGCCGAAGCGCGTTACGGAAACCTGAACCTCTCCATCTCTTCAAAAGCATCCTTCCGGGTAAATGCAAGAAATATAAAATACGGCGCTATAGATATAAAAGGATTCAATATAACCAATACAAATATTGAAGACAAAGTAGACTATTACTACCAAATCAACGGCGCATCAGGCTCAAGAGCCATAAATTTCGATGGAAACAACTACAGCAATATACGGATAAAGACTTTATAAAAGCATGTCTTGTCTCTCTTTCTGTTAAAAAGTCAGACTAAAAAGCAGATTAAGAAATAAAAGAATCAGCCAGAAGTGATTTCCCCGGTAGCGAGGTTTCAATTCAGGAAACTCCTGTAACAATATACGGGAACTACGACCTTCCCTGACGCTGTTCCATACAGCAAATGTATCAATAGTGTTCACTAAAAAAAAGTAAGAGTCAGTTGAGTATCATTTTGATAATTATCCTCCTTCGGATACTTTTCCAGCAAATCCCGCAGAGGCATTTTGAGCAACAGAGACATTGACAAAGTACGTAGAATTTCACAGGTTGATGTTTCAATCTTCAGTTCGCTTCTGACAATGGACGCCAAGCAACAGGTGATGATAGCACAATAGATTTGGAGTTTTACGGCATTCCCGGAAGTTCCATAGAAATCGCAAAGAAAAACCGGAAGGCCAGGAGGCGCCCGGAAAAGTGGCTTCCGGAGGCCCGGAACGGCGCTGGAACGACTGTTTTTAGCCACTGTTTTTATTGAGCAAACAGATAGCAAATGGATGCTTTTTTCTTTGTTTTTATATCTGTACAGGATTAATTGACGCACATATAGTCAATACTTCTTTTCTTTTCGTGTCATTTTATCAAAAGGCAAGTACAAAATACAGCGTGTTTTCAGGGGTTGTCCCTGATTGGAGTACAAATAAGCGAGACAGGGAGGGGGTAAAATGACAAAATACCAGTTTTCGTGCGTTTTGCCCTGGAAGAAAAAAGAACGCTTTTCTTGTATTTAAAAAAGTCGTATCTTAGGCCCGCATTATTTCTTTTATTTTTTTAGTTAATTACGTATGAAATACTCAATATCAATATCTCTGTTATTAACTATAACCTTTGCGTTTTCGGGTAAAGCTCAGGTAAGCCACGGCGGCGCCCCTCTTCCTTTTATACAGACCAGAAGTTCTTCCGCCGATTTGTATGTAACCATGCCCTCTTTTGATGTGGAAGAGGAGCTTCGTACTGCTTCGGCGGAAGATAACGAATTAAGAGGAAGCTACCGGTTTGCTTATAAATTTATGACGGAGTATAACCGGAGCAATTCCGGCGAATCTTTTTCTTTGCCCGGCGGGATGAAAATCTGGCGACTGGGTATTTACTCAAAAGACGCTCTTTCTATTAATGTACTCTTTACGGCGTATGAACTGCCCGAAGGCGCCCAGGTGTTTCTCTACAACGCGGAGCAAACGCATATTCTGGGCTCTTTCACCCACTTGAATAATTCCGGTTTAGGTATTTTACCCACAGCTCCGGTACGGGGAGACAAATTGATTATAGAATATCACGAACCGGCCAATGCCGCTTTTCCAGGCAGGTTAACCGTAGGCGAAGTAAATCATGCTTTCCGGGATTTACGCGGATACGAACCGGGGAGCGACAAAAGCGAGTTTTATTGCATGCCTTCTCCCATTTGTTTTCAGAACGATCCGGAATATGGTAAAATAGCGCGAAGCGTAGTGTTACTAACCATTGACGGGGTAACTTCCTGTACGGGCGTCTTACTAAATAATACGTTGAATGACGGCAAGCCTTACCTGCTCACCGCATCGCATTGCCTGAATAGTGATTTTTCCGTTAAAAATCCCGACTATGAATCGGTAGCCGGAAGGATCATTTGTTTTTTCAATTACCAAAGCCCGGTTTGCGAAAACGTTATGCGCGGAACAGAAGAAATGTCGGTAGCCTCTGCCGGCTACAAAGCGGTAAACGAAAAGAATGATATGGCGCTGCTGGAATTATTGGAAACGCCCCCCGTTTATTACCAACCGTATTATGCAGGCTGGAGTATAGAAGAAAACAGTAACAATACGCCGTATGCCGGCGTTCACCATCCCTATGCATCGGTGAAACGGATTAACATTTCAGAAGATAAAATAGCGTTGAAAACGTTCAGTATCCCTCAAGCCGATTTCTACAAAAATGCTCACTGGAATGTGAGTAAATGGACAACAGGAAGTACGGCGTCCGGTTCGTCGGGCTCGCCTTTGTTCGACGCAGCTAATCGTGTAATAGGCGCCTTGTCGGGAGGTATGTCTACCTGTAATCGCCCGGTAGATGATTTTTATTTTGCCTTGTCTAAAGCCTGGGAGCCTTCTTCAAATAGCAATGAACAGTTAAAATATTGGTTAGACCCGTCTAAAAGCAATAAGACGGCGGTAAACGGGTTAGACCCCTGGCAAGACGCTCCGGCCCACCGCCTGAGCAACCTGTATGATACAAAGCAGCAAGACAGTATTGAAGTAGCCGTACTTCCTTCTCCTGCCGGAGGGAACCTTTTCGGCAGTAATACGCTGGGCACACAAGAATATGCGGAAGCGTATACCGTGAATGAAGAAGCCAAACTGTATGGCGCTTATTTTGTAACCCCTTCCGTAACAAACGCCATTGGTAACTTAGACGTGGAAGTAACGGTTTATAGCGGAAAGGATAAACCCGAAGTATTGCTTTATTCGGGCGCTTTCAAACCTGCCTATACAGAGATGTCTGTTATTGACAGCTCTTTTATAGAAACGGAAAAGTGGTTGAACAGGCCGCAGGAGTCATTTATCCGCTTCGACAAAGAAATAACGGTATCCGGCGCTTTTTATGTAGGATATAAAATAAAATCTCCCGGCGATTCTTCTTTTGTTGTTTACAACTTACCGAAAGGGAAGACAAGCCGCAATACAGCCTGGTATGCCAACAAAGGCCAATGGACGAAAGCTTCCGCCCACCCTCTTTTACCACTCAATACATCCTTATTTATTGATCCTGTGATACAATACACCGGTAATTTATCTGCCAATATGCCACAGGAAGGGCCGCCTGTCTTTGTTTTTGCAGATACAAACAGTAAAAGCATCCACGTGCTGCTCCCCGGTAATAAAAAAGAGGCTGTATTTGCTTTATATTCAATGAACGGGCAACTCATGTATAAGACAATACTCTCCCGGACACAGACAACCATCCCGGTGAAAAATATAGAACCAGGTATTTATATAATAAATATCAAAGGCGATAACATTTTTTATAATCAAAAGGTGTTATTTTAATCATTCTTATTTTAAAGCGTTCATATTCCTATATCATAATGATTGAAAAACGTGAAAAAATAAAGATACAATCATTAATAAGTATTAATTATGAAGAATTTCTCGCTTCTTTTTTATACATAACAAATAAAATGGTTTAGATTTGCATAATTGATGATGAGAACTCGATTTCAAAGAAATCACACACATAAAATATAGTAACATTTTAAACGTATATCGAATTATGAACAAAAAGTTTTTATTGCCTTTCTGTGTACTGGCAGCAATTGTATTTCTTTCTTCTTGTTCAGGGAAGCTTACACCTTTGGCTGAACAGTACATCAAAGCCGAGCCTCAACCATTGGAGGCTATTGGCGGAAATGTTCCGGTAACCATTAATGCTACATTCCCTGCAAAATGGTTTAACAAAAATGCAGTGGTGACTGTAACTCCCGTACTTCGCTACCAAGGGGGTGAAGCCTGGGGAACATCTTACACTTATCAGGGAGAGAAAGTAAAAGGAAATAATCAGACTATTTCCCAAAGCGCCGGCGGCAACGTCACGATGAAGGCGTCTTTTACGTACAAACCGGAAATGAAAAAATCCGAACTGTTCCTTACGTTTGATGCAAAAATCAAGAGTAAAACAGTTGCATTGCCTGATGTGAAAATCGGCGAAGGCGTTATTGCAACCGGCGAACTGGCGGATGCGGCTACCGCAAGCGCCGCTGTGGCCCCCGACAAGTTCCAGCGTATCATTAAAGAAGCTTATGATGCAAATATCATGTTCCTTATCCAGCAAGCCGAACTTCGTTCGAAGGAACTGAACAAACAAGACATCACAGACTGGAAAAATCTTGTTCGGAATGCCGACGAAGCGCCGAATCAAAATGTAGCGATCGAAATTTCTGCTTACGCTTCTCCCGACGGTGGTTTGAAACTGAACACAGGCTTGGCTGAAAAGCGTGAAGCCAACACCACAAAATACCTGAACCAGGAATTGAAAAAAGCAAAGATAGACGTGCCTGTTGACGCCCGTTATACAGCTCAAGACTGGGACGGATTCCAGGAATTGGTGTCTAAATCAAGTATTCAGGATAAAGACCTTGTATTACGCGTCCTTTCTATGTATAAAGACCCGGAACAGCGTGAAAAAGAAATCAAAAATATTTCTTCTGTATTCAGTGTGCTGGCAGACGAAATTCTTCCTCAATTACGTCGTTCACGTTTAACTGCCAATGTTGAAATTATTGGCAAGTCTGACGACGAAATCAGCGCTTTGGCAAAAAGCGATCCCCGTGCATTGAACATAGAAGAAATCCTTTACGCTGCAACACTGACAAACAATGCTGCGGAAAAAGAAGCTATTTACACAAAAGCAAGCCAACAATATGCTAACGACTACCGTACCTGGAATAATATCGGTATCATGCGTTTCAAAGCAGGCGACCTGGCTAAAGCTGAAGAAATGTTCAACAAAGCTAATTCGGTAAAAGCAAATAGCGAGTCTAACATGAACTTAGGTTTGATAGCTCTTACAAAAGGCGACAATGCAAAAGCCCAGCAATTATTCGGGAATGCAGCAAATGTACCTGAATTAAGCGAAGCGTTAGGCGTTCTTTACCTGCAACAAGGCGATTATGCAAAAGCTGCCGGTTCATTCGGTTCTATCAAGAGCAACAATGCTGCCCTGGCTCAAATTATGACAAAAGATTACAGCAAAGCCTTGCAAACACTGAATGCAGTAGCCAGTCCTGATGCAACGACCAATTACCTGAAAGCGATTGTTGCCGCCCGTACAAACGATGCCGCCGGTGTTGTAAGCAACCTGAAAGCATCTATCGCTAAAGACAGGGCTATGGTAAAAGAAGCTGCCACCGACCTTGAGTTTGCTAAATATGCAACCAATGCGGATTTCTCAGCATTACTTAGATAATCACTCTGTTTTATAATTTTTTGGGGCTGTTTCCTTCGGGAGGCAGCCTTTTTTTCTCTCGGTTATCCAACTATACAATTACGCCATAACGCTATGTCCGGAGTGAGCCGATAGCGTTGATAAGCGCTTTGATATCGTGCACGTTTATATCGCCGATTGTCCCGATACGGAATGTATCTGCTTGTGAAATCTTTCCCGGATAGATGATAAACCCTTTTTGTTTCAATTCGTTATAAAAGGATTTAAAACAAAATGGCGGATCGGGATACAGAAAAGAGGTGATAATGGGCGACTGGTGTTCGGCAGGCAATAAGGGTTTATATCCCAGATGCGTCATACCTTCTGTTAATACGCTGTGATTTGCTTCATAGCGGGTATGCCGCGCTGCTACGCCTCCTTCTTCGTGCAGTTCTTTGAGGGCTTGCCGGAAAGCTCTTACTACGTGGGTGGGTGATGTGAAACGCCATTTACCGCAACTTTTTTCCATCGTTTCCCACTGGGCGTATATATCTAAGGATAAAGACCGGGCATTTCCCCGGCATGTTTTCATGGCGTCTCTGCGGGCGATTACGTATCCGAATCCCGGCACACCCTGGATACATTTGTTGGAACTGCCAATGAGAAAATCAATGTTCAGCAGTCCGGCGTTGAAAGGGATTCCGCCGAAACTGCTTATGGCGTCTACGATGAGTGTTTTGCCGTGCCTGTTGATAACGCGGCATAACTCATCCAAAGGGTTTAGAATGCCGGTTGTTGTTTCGCAATGCACAAAGGATACGTGCGTAACCTCGTTGTGTCCGCTCAAAAAACGGTCTATCGTATCAGGACAAACGGGACTTGTTTCGGGAAAGGAGATAATGTCATGGCGTATCTTTCCGTAACGGGCAATCTCAGCCATCCGGTTGCCGTATGCGCCATTGCTCAGGATTAGTAATTTGCCGGAATCCGGTACAGCGCAGGTTAACGCGCCTTCTACGGAATAGGTGCCGCTTCCTTGCAAGAGAACGCTTGTATAGTTGTCCGGACAGTCCGTTGCCAGGCGAACCAGCTCGGATCGGACGTTTTGAACGATCTCCAGATTGTAGTCGTCGTCCCAGGTGCACCAGTCTTGTAACATGGTTTGCTTGACGGTTTCCGATGTGGTGAGTGGGCCGGGAGTAAACAGTATACAGGGTCTCATATTACATGGTTGAATTTATGGTGTGGATAAGACAGGGTAATTCTTCAATGGAATCAAGAACATGGTGTGCGCCGGCTTGTAACATACGATTGCCCACGGCATTCATTTTTTTTGACAATTCATTGGGCGGGAGTTTTTCTGTTTCATCGGCAGACAGCCCTAATTCGCTGCTTCCCATGATAACGCCAACTACATGCACCTTTGCATGCAGGCCTTCCCTGATGTCTTCTAGCGTGTCGCCAATTTTCACAACGCAGTCGGCGTGTTGCACATTCAGGTTTATCATGTTGCGGAAAATCATGAATGGAGCAGGCCGTCCGGCGGGGAGGCCGTCTGGCGTTACACAGCAGTCTGCGCTATATCCTCTTTTTGCGGCTTCAGGCTGTACAATATCCATCATTGCACGGGTATAGCCGGTTGTGGAGCCTATTTTAACGCCCTGTTCGCGAAGGATATTCATTGCTTCTACAACGCCCGGTATGGGAACCGCGTAATGGGCGAGTGTAAGGAAGAGGTTACGCTCGAACGATTTATTTATTTCCGTCACATCATCCACGTTCCACTCCCGGCGGTAGCTGGCGGCAAACTGCGAGCGGATACGCTCCATTTCCAGCAGGGCGCGGATGTGTTCTATCTTTGCCTTGCCCATTGGCAGGCGGATTTCTTCGCTGGTGAGGCGGATGCCTTTTTCTTCAAAAGCTTTCATGAAAGCTCCTACCGGGGCGAAGCAACCGAAGTCTACGGCTGTTCCTGCCCAATCCATAATGATACATTCTATTTTTTTCATTCGTATGGTATGTGTATAATTTCATTTGAAAGCATAGCGGATATGCCTTTTTTGCTGTAAGATGGGGAATACGATTCCAATAGACAGGAGACTGATTATACTGACGGCAACGGAGAGGATGCCGTAATATTCAAGCCAGTTGGCGTGTATGCCCAGGAGTGATTTGCCGCAGAGGAAGAGGCACGAGGCCGCATAGCCCAATACGTCGGATACATAGATGAAGAAACCGGCGGTTCCTTTTATCTGGAAACAGGCTATAAAGCGGTCGAAGAACACGGTCTGGAAAGCCAGATAAGCGGTATAAATCCCCAGGCTTTGAAGGAAGAGCCACAGGAGGGGAACCGCACGCAGGCTATCGAAGAACACGGAAGAAAGGAATACAATGGCCGATCCGGAAAACATCAATACCAGCAGGATAGCGAGCGCCCGGCGGTTGTCCCGTACTTTAATCATCGAACCAAGGATGGCCAGTAAAAGCAGGGTGACTATGGAGTCTATCCGGACAAAAAGAAACGGGCTGAGGCGAATGTCTGTATACCGGATGATGTCTACCAGGAAATCTTCTTTGATGTCTCGCAAAACGGTATACAGTATGTTCACTACGAACAGGGGGATAAGTAAAAGGGCGTATTGCTTCAATAAACGCCTGCGCTGGTCTTTGTGAAGCGGTGTCCGTTCGGACTTTTCACTTTTTTCTTCGGCTGTGGATTCGGGAAGCCTGTCCAGCAAGACGGAGATGCCTATGAGTAGCGGCGCCGCTATCCCTCCGATGAAGGCGGGCATCCAAAACGGGCTGACGTGTAGCGACAGTACATATAGTCCGAATGACTTTGCCGCCCCGGAACTGATAATGATACTTACGCCTAAAAACCCGGCGAGGAGGTCGGTAAGGCGGCGCCCCTCGATATAGCTAAACAGGAAGCCCCACATACATCCCAGCGATAAGCCGTTGAAAAATAAACAGAAGAAGTTGGCAGGACAGGGTATCATACCGAACAATACGAGCGACAGCTCCGCCCCTGCCGCCGACAGGATGATGGCGGGCAGGCGATGCGTACGTTTCAGTTCCGAAACGATTTTGATGCCGCAGCATTTCGATAACAGGTAGCCCATGATTTGGCTTATACTGATGGCGGCCTTATAATCGAGCCCCCAGAGATACAGCCCGTCGAAAGCAGACGCCGTGAATGCCTTGCGTAATGCATAGACTGCAAAATAGGCTATCAATACGCCTCCCCCCGCCTGGATAACGAACGGGATATCCATCTGATTCTTGCGAATGTTCATTTGTAACGCTTTTAATTCCGCGACAAATGTATTGTGGCAATATTACAATATACACACCAAAAAATTACATCTTGGTTACAAAGCGGTTTTTCCCCGGCAAACCGGACTCTCCTGCGGTAAAGGGGAGAGCTTTGGGCGCATCCCCCGCCGGGGCGGCGGGGATCGGGCTTTCCGCTGCAAGTCCTCCTCCTCCCTTCGATCGTCGCCAGTCGCTCCCTGCGGTTGTCGTGCGGGCTTTCCGCTACAATCCCTTGCGCGGCTGCGCCATCCTTCCCTCGCCTTGCAAATGGACAGGCGGGGGACGCCATGTCGTTATGTGGGGGCATACGTTATCGTTATCAGCCGGCACATATTATCATTATCAGCCGGTACATAATGTCATTATCAGCCGGTACATATCGTCGTTATCAGCTGGCAGATGCTGTCGTTATGTGGAGGCAGATAACGGCGAGGCTTCCCTCGCCTTGCAGACGGGCAGGCGGGGGGATTGGGGAAGGATGGCGCAGCCGCGCAAGGGATTGCAGCGGAAAGCCCGACCCCCGCCCCAGCGGGGGATGCGCCCAAAGCTCCTGCTGCTGCATACCACGAAGGGAGGCGGGGGCTGTTACCTTATCCCTGATGCGCAGAGGGGAGGAAAATTTATGTATGTCGATGGGGTAAAATCGCTTGAGGGATAGTATCTTTACCTTCTATTAAATATTGTTGTATTAT
>JAIRKZ010000094.1 GCA_031259845.1 Tannerellaceae bacterium
TCTATGTTAAGCAGGCAGGCATCTGTGTTAAGCAGGCAGGTGTCTGTGTTAAGCAGGCAGGCATCTGTGTTAAGCAGGCAGGCGCCTGTATTAAGCAGGCAGGCATCTGTGTTAAGCAGGCAGGCATCTATGTTAAGCAGGCAGGCGTCTATGTTAAGCAGGCAGGCATCTATGTTAAGCAGGTAAGCATTTATGTTGAATATGGTAAGATTTGTTGTGATAATTATAAACAGTAATGATATTTTCTATAACTTGCAGTCGTTTACTAAAAGTTAAGATGATATGAGTTCAAAAAGTAGCGACTGGATGCCTGTAAGTTTGGAGAAAAAGTATGAATTGATTGTGCGGGCAATGATCCCCTACTTCAATACCAGGCGCGCCGCGTTTGGGATGGGGCAGGATACGCCGCTGGGTAAATGGTACGACGACGAGTTTACCCCCAGGGGCTACATTCCCTTTACAGAGGCTTACGCCGACTGGGTAGATCTTGCCAGGCGCACACCCGTGGCCATCGCCCGGATACGGAGCGTGGAGAAGACCTCCAACCCGCTTTTCCGCCAGCTATACCGCGCCCTCAGAAACAACCCCAGGGTAACCAACGCCGACCTCGAAGCCATGGGATTGCCCCGGCATCTGCCTCGCCATTACCGGCCGGCGCCCGTGGCCGATACGGTGCCCGAGTTCGGCATCGTACCCCTCACCGGCCGCAGGATACAGATAAACTACTATCCCCAGGGAACAACCCGCAAGAGAGGCAAGCCCAAAGGACAGCATGGCGCAGAGATACGCTGGGCGTTCTCGGAAAAACCCGTAGACGATGCCGGGCAGCTGACCAACTCTGTGTTCAGCACCGCCTCGCCCGCCATACTCGCCTTCACGGGCCACGACAGCGGACGCGTACTCTACGTAGCCCTGCGCTGGGAAAACACCCGCGGCGAAAAAGGCCCCTGGAGCAACATAGCCTCCATCTCCGTACCCTGAGGCCGGAAAAATACCACGAAGAAAGACCCCGTCTTTGAGCCGCCTGGCCTGCGCCGACAGGGAATAAAGGCCGCCGGCGCATTTTGCCATCCGGAAGAAATACCGTATATTTGTGTACGTATAAATTTAAAAAACAACAGAATTATGCAGGCATATAAATTTGATACCCGTATCACCAAAGATGGTATTATATCTTTGCCCTTTGTGCCGGTATTGTTTGATCAGGAGGTAGAAATTATCATTCTGCCTAAAACCGAAATCAAAGAAACAGCGCATAAAATAACGCCTTCGGAATTTATCCGGAAATGGTCGGGAGTGATAAAAGACATCCCCCCGGACGACACGGGCGACCTCCGCTACGAGTATTTGAAAAAAAAATACGGCCTGGCTTCCGGACAGGCGTCAGACAAAGGAGCGGATGAAGCAAGGTATTGATAGACACCAACGTCATCCTCGACATGGCATTAGACAGGCAACCATTCTGCCGGGAAGCTAAAATCATCTTTCAATATATGGAAAGTGAAAAAATCCGGGGACATATTTCAGCTTCTACCGTTACAGACCTTTTCTATTTGCTGCGCAAACAAATCGGATGGCAAAATGCAACACAATATATCCTGGACCTGATAGAAATTGTGGATATATTATGTGTAGATAAACAAACAATTATCGATGCCCTGTTATCCGGCCGGACAGATTTTGAAGATGCGGTACAGATGCAGGTAGCAATCGAAAATAACATGGAAGTAATTGTTACCCGGAATGTAAAAGATTTCCCTCAACTCACATCCATACAAATCCTGACGCCAACCGGACTGATAGAAAAAACACGCTGAAAAAAAACAACAGCAACATAGCAAAAATACCACGAAAATGGTATTGCAGCAAGCCTGGCTATCCCTTTACTTTGCAATAAAAAAAACAAACGTATGTACTTCCATGATTTCTATAATATGTGTATGATGCGCAATTGCCGGGGCAAGACAGCGTAAGGGTTTGCATACATCAAACAACTTCTACAAACACAAAAGGCTGTCAGGCAGAAAAAAACCGGCAGCCTTTTGCTTTTAACCGGGAAACAGTATCTACTTATATATAAACTAAAAATGACAGACATTATGAATCGCAATGTAAAACAACTCGTGAAACTAAGCAGCCTGCTGCTTTTCGCCGCGTTCGCCTCCTGCGCCCGCCCCTCCGGCAACGGCGCCCGCCCCACGCTTCCCGACTTTCAGAAACGCCGCCTGGCCGCCCTCGAAGCGCTCGCCCAAACACCCTCTAACCTTATCCAGCCCATCCGCCTCGAAGTGCGCGCCACTGCCGAACAGCGCGCCGGCGTGCGCCGCATCCGTATCCGCGGACACCAGATTATCAGCGACAGCGATTATGCGTTTGCCGGTTACAGCCTCGGCCCCGGTTCTCCCGAATCGTCCCTCACGGCAATAGCCAGCGACCTGGCCGACGCCTACCTGAGCCAGGCCTCCCTCAAGGGCGTGCGTATAGACTCGCTCGGCGTATCCATCACCAGCCGGCCCGATTCGGCGCGCCCCGAAAAACGCATCGTTCATCCCCACAACCTGCTCTACACAATCTATGTAAAGTCGCCCGCCTCAGACGAACAACTGGAAGAATTGCGCCTCCTGGCCGAACAGCATTCGCCCGCCTTCAACATCGCCTCGGTCAAACAGTCTGTAAAGAGCGAAATAGACTACGGGCAAACCCCTGAAGACCTCACCTTTGAGCCGCCCTACCAGCCCGGCCTGCGCGAATACCTCAAGTACAAACGCGCCGCCCTGCTTGCCCGCAGAGACTTCCAGCCCAACCCGCCGCAGCCGCAGGCCGGGCAGCAGCAGCAACACAGCGGCTCTCAGCCCAACCCGCCGCAGCCGCAGGCCGGGCAGCAGCAGCGCAGCCCGCAGCCCGACCGCCTGCATGTAGAGGCAGACCCCGTTTCGGGAGCGAGGAAGGTGCATATCCGCTACTTCAACTTTATCCACGACAACCCGTCCCTGTTTGCCGGCAACGACCTGGGGCCAAGCTCGCTGGAACATCAGCTGGGGGCGCTCGCGAGCTGCATCACCCACATCACCGAAATACAGGCAGCCTCGCGGCAGGTAGCGCTCGACACGCTCTACGTCACCGCACAGGCCGTGTACGACCCCCGCGCAGGCCGTCCCGGATTTGAAGACGTGCCGGCCTGGCCACACGAAATTCAATACACCGTACATTACCGCTCGCCACACAGCTACGACGAAATTGTAGCCCTGCGCAACGCCGTAGAAGAGGTGTGCCCCATCTACAACCTCTTCATCTCCGAACAGAAAATAGAAGGACGCATCGTACGCCACGACCCCGGCGATTACCGCATCCATCCGCAATACTACTATCAATACAGGGAATAATGGGAAAAAAGAGTTTGGTTAGTTTATTCTCCGTAATGCTGGTTATAACGGCGGCAGCCCAGCCTGCCGCCAAAAAACCGGTTGGCAGCGATTTCTTCACCCAGGTGAAACGCATCGGCAACCTGAAAGTATGGGACGATAAGATTTTCTTCACAGTCACCCTCGCAGACAGGGAGAAGAACAACTATTCGTCTGCCCTCTATCAGCTGGTAAACAATGAACCCGTCAGGATAGCCAAAGGCGTTTCTGACTATTTTTTCGAAGATAATGGCATTATTTTCAGGGAAAGAGGAGAAAATCCCCGCGAAGCCGGAAACGCCCTCTACCATCCTGACCACCCTGAAGGGAACCCGCCGACCACCTTCCTGAAACTGAGCTACGGCTATGGCGAAGCCGCCGAATGGGCTACGCTGCCTTTCCGCCCCTCACAGGTGGAATGGACAGGGAAAGAGAGGGCCTTTTACACCTCTTCCTACAGCCGCCACACGGATAAGAGCAAAAACTATCACGTTTACGACGAATTGCCCTTCTGGTCGAACGGGCGGGGAGACGTAAGCGGGCAGCGTTCGCACCTTTATTATTATAATCGCGGCGAAAGCACGCTGCTCAGCGACACGCTGGCCTCGGTGTCCGGCCTCAGGCTTAGCCCGGACAGGAAGACGCTCGTCTACACACTGAAGCCGGCATGGTATGGCAAACAGCCCGAAGGCAACGTACTGGCGTCGCTCGACGTGGCGTCGCTCGAAAAAAAGGAGTGGAACCTGTTCTACAAAGCGTCGTACGGCAACGTTACGTTTTCGGGCAACGACGAAATTGTGTTTACCGTCAACCGCAGCCACGAGCACGACAAAATAGAAAACCCCGCCCTCTACCGGCTGGATATACGCACCGGCAAACTGACGCTGATTGACAACGGCGCCCTGTATGCCGTGGGTAACAGCATTGGCTCAGACGTGGGAGGCGGCGCACGGGCGGAGATAACGTTCGACGGGAAAGGCGTCTGCTTCGTTACTACCGATACCGATTATGCCCCGCTCGTTCGCCTGGCCTGGGATGGCACAGGCGTCACCCGCCTGACGGAAGGGCGCATCTCTATCCAGGAATACCAGCCCTGGAAAGACGGTTTTCTTGCTATCGCCCTCGAAGAACAGCAGGGGCCCGAAATTTATTTCATCGACAGGCAGGGAAACGCTTCGCCCCTTACGGCCCTCAACAAGCCGGTGTTCGACGAATATGCTATTGTAAAACCCGTAGAAGTAACGTTTACAGGCAAAACGGGCCGGGAGCTGAACGGATATGTACTTCCGCCTGCAAATTATGAAAAGGGACGGAAATATCCGGCCATACTCAATATTCACGGAGGCCCGAAAACGGCTTACGGCACAGTATTCTTCCACGAGATGCAATACTGGGCCAGCGAGGGCTATGCGGTATTCTTCACTAACCCGTCCGGCAGTTCGGGACGCGGATCGGACTTTTCCGACATTCGCGGAAAGGCAGGCGAGGTTGATTATAACGACCTGATGGACTTTACCGACGCCGTCCTTGCGCAGGTAGATTTTGTAGACGCCAGCCGTCTGGGCGTTACCGGCGGTTCTTATGGCGGGCTGATGACCAACTGGATTGTGGGACACACCAATCGCTTTAAGGCTGCCGTTTCGCAGCGCGGAATCTCGTCGTGGCTCTCGTTCAGCAATACCAGCGACATAGGGTATTCTTTCACTTACGCTTACTGGGGAACGGACGTCTGGAAGAACGGACAGCTGCTTTGGGACGCCTCGCCGCTGAAATATGCCTGCCGGGTTCAAACGCCCGTATTGTTTATCCACAGTGCGCAGGATTACCGTTGCTGGCTGGTGGAAGGCTTGCAGATGTACTACGCCTTGCAATACTTCGGCGTCCCGTCGCGGATTGTTGTTTTTGAAAACGAAAACCATGAGCTGTCGCGTTCGGGAAAACCGCAAAACCGTATCAAACGCCTGGAAGAAATCAAAGGATGGTTTGATAAATATCTGAAGAATCAATAAACCAAGTTATAAAGAATAATGAAAAAGACAGCAGTAATTTTTTTCCTCATCATGGCCGTTTCTGCATTTACCGGCGCTCAAAAGAAAAGCAGCAGGAATCTGCCCGCTAATGCGGCCATTACGTATCTCGAAGGCTCGTTCCACGTTTACGACCGGCTGCAAAAACAGATATGGAGCCATCCCGAGCTTGGCTTCCTCGAAACGCTCAGTTCAGCAGCCCATCAGCAGCATCTCCGCGAGAATGGCTTTACGGTAGAGGCCGGCGTGGCGGGGATGCCCACGGCTTATGTGGCCACGTATGGGCAGGGGGGGCCGGTTATCGGGATACTTGCCGAGTTCGACGCTCTCCCCGGCCTCTCGCAGGATACGGTTCCTTACCGCAAGCCGCTGGTAGAGGGCGGAAACGGGCATGCCTGCGGACATAACGTGTTCGGCGCAGGTTCGATAGCGGGGGCCGTGGCCGTTAAGCAATGGCTCGAGGCAAACCGCCGCCAGGGCACGATTAAGGTGTTCGGAACGCCGGCCGAAGAGGGTGGCGGAGGAAAGGTGTATATGGTGCGCGAAGGCTTGTTCGGTGGCGTAGACATTGTGCTGGACTGGCATCCGGGCACGCAGAACGCCGTGAGCACGGGCACGGGCACGGCTATCCGGATGATAGACTATACCTTCCGCGGCGTGGCGGCTCATGCGGCCGGTTCGCCGGATAAGGGTCGTTCGGCGCTCGACGGGGTAGAGGCGTTCAATTATATGGTAAACCTGCTGCGCGAGCATGTGCCTGCTTCTTCGCGCATCCATTACGTCATTGTAAATGGAGGCGAAGCGCCGAACGTAGTGCCCGATTACGCCAGGGTGTCTTATTACATCCGCAGCCCCAGGCGCGACGTGCTGGAAGAGCTTACCGCATGGACAGGTCAGGCGGCCGAGGGCGCGGCAAAGGGTACGCAGACCGCCGTTTCGCACGAGGTAATAGCCGGCTTTTACGAATTGCTCGGCAACCGCCGGCTTCAGGAACTCGTTCAGCAGAAACTTGAGCTTACGGGCGGCGTAATCTACGATGAGCGCGAACGGGAGTTTGCCCGCGAAATAGTAAAGGGGCTGAACCTGAGCGATACCATCCTTGCCGGCGTAGCCCGCGTACAGCCTTTGCGCGAGCCGTCTGCCGGGGGCGGCGGTTCTACCGATGTGGGCGACGTGAGCTGGAACGTCCCGGCAGTTAGCTTTAACACCGCCGTATTTATACCCGGAAGCGCCGGCCACAGTTGGCAAAACGCAGCCGCTGCCGGTACCACCATCGGCACCAAAGGCCTGATAAACGCCGCCAAAGTATTTGCCCTTACGGCCATAGACCTTTATTCAAACCCCCAAATCATACAGGAAGCCCGGCAGGAATTTGAACAGAAAAGGGGAGCCGGCTTCCAATACGTCCCGCTGCTGGGCAACCGCCCCCCCGCGCTGGATTACAGGGTAAAGAAATAGCCCCAATGCCGCCAGGAAATCGCCTTTTTCCGTATGGAATCAGACGATTTCCGTGCAGCATCTGGGTGTTTCCGTGCAGCATCTGGCGGCTTCCGCACAGAGAGGAACGGCTCTCGCGCGGCGTGGGGCGAAGGATGCGGATAAAATGCTGTAAGGCTTGCATATCTCCGGTATTTTGTTGAGATTTGTGCAATCCTTTACACGGAAGGGGTAGAATATCTTTCAAATGGCATTATGTTGAACAAAATCATTCAATATTCCCTCAATAACCGGTTGATAACGCTCCTGGCGCTTATCCTTTTGCTTGTTTGGGGACTGTCGGTTGCCCCGTTCAACTTTGGGGGCGGGTGGTTGCCGGGAGACCCCGTAGCGGTAGACGCCATCCCCGACATCGGGGAGAACCAGCAGATTGTGGCCTCCGAATGGATGGGGCGCTCTCCCAGGGATATACAAGACCAGGTAACCTATCCCCTCACTGCCTCGCTGCTCGGAATCCCCGGCGTAAAGACCATCCGCAGCACATCCATGTTCGGCATGTCTTTCATCTATATTATCTTTCACGACGATGTGGAGTTTTACTGGAGCCGTTCGCGCATCCTCGAAAAGCTTAACTCCCTTCCTCCCGGCACGTTGCCCGCAGGGGTGCAGCCAGGCCTTGGGCCAGACGCCACCGCCCTGGGGCAGGTATTCTGGTACACGCTGGAGGGGCGCAACCCCGAAACGGGCGAACCTGCGGGCGGATGGAACCCGGACGAGCTGCGCACGATACAGGACTTTTACGTAAAATACGCCCTCTCGGCAGCCGAAGGAGTGTCGGAAGTAGCCTCCGTGGGCGGCTTCGTAAAGGAATACCAGGTAGAGATTGACCCCGACGCCATGCGGGCCTTCAACGTATCTATCATGGACGTGATGAGCGCCGTACAGAAAAGCAACCTGGACATCGGCGCCGAAACGGTGGAGATAAACAGGGCGGAATACCTGGTGCGGGGACTGGGCTATATCAAAAACACGGCAGACCTGGAAGAGGCCGTGATAACCGTGCGCAGCGGCGCGCCCGTAAGGATAAAAGACGTGGCCTTCGTTACGCTTGGCCCGGCAACCCGCCGCGGCGGACTGGACAAGGAAGGGGCCGAGGCTGCCGGCGGCGTGGTAGTGGCACGCTATGGCTCTAACCCGATGCAGGTGATAAACAACGTAAAAGAGAAAATCAGCGAGATGGAAGCCGGCCTTCCCCGGAAAACGCTGCCCGACGGCACGGTATCCAAAGTAACGGTGGTTCCCTTTTACGACAGGTCTGCTCTGATACGGGAAACGATTGGCACGCTCCAGACCGCCCTCTCCCACGAGATACTTATCTGCATAATCGTAGTGATAGTTCTTATGTTCAACCTCAGGGCCTCGGTTGTTATCTCCTCCATACTGCCCGTGGCCGTGCTCGCCACGTTTATCCTGATGCGCTACCTGGGCGTCGAAGCCAATATCGTAGCCCTGTCCGGCATCGCCATCGCCATCGGGGTAATGGTAGACGTGGGGGTGGTATTCGTGGAAAATATCGTGAGGCGCCTGGAGGAAGCCTCCGCCGGGGGCGCAGGCAAAGGGGAAGCCCTGGCCGCCCTCATCCATCAGAGCATGAGCGAAGTATCGGGCGCCCTGTCTACGGCCATGCTTACCACTATCGTAAGCTTCCTGCCCGTCTTTGCCATGGAAGCGCAGGAGGGAAAACTGTTCAAGCCCCTGGCCTGTACCAAAACGTTTGCCCTGCTATCGGCCTTCCTCCTGGGGATAACCGTGCTGCCCACGCTGGCCTATTACGTTTTTTCGTTCAGGATAACCTCCGGGATGCTCCGCCGGATAGCAAACGCTGCGCTCGCCGCCGGAGGGATTGCCCTGTTTATTTTCACCGGGATAGTCCCCGCGCTGGGGCTTACCCTCTTCGGGTGCAACAACCTCTTTGCCCATAAATGGGAGAACGGCAGGATACCCGTATATATTAACGTAGCGATTGCCATCCTTATAGCCCTCTGGTATCTCGCTGCCGAATGGCTGCCCGCAGGCACGCAGGAAGGCCTCGGCGCCAACCTCGCTTTCGTGGCCGGCTCCATCGCCGTTATACTGGGCATGCTGTGGCTGCTGGTGGCCTGCTACGAACGCATCCTGCGCTGGTGCCTGGCCCACCGGTGGAAGTTTATGCTGCTGCCCGCCGCCGTGATATGCGCCGGCGCCCTTATCTGGAGGGATATGGGGGAAGAATTTATGCCCAGCCTCGGCGAAGGCTCCTTCCTGCTGATGCCCACCGCCATGCCGCACGCCGGCATCGAACAAAACCTTTCTTACATAGAAGCCTTAGACAAGCGCATCTCTGCCATCCCCGAAGTAGAAACCGCCGTGGGAAAGTGGGGGCGCGTCAATTCGGCGCTCGACCCCGCCCCCGCGCAGATGTTTGAAAACACGATAAACTACCGCTCCGAATACCTGCTTGACGAGAACGGGAGGCGCAGGCGGTTCAAAGTAAACGCCAAAGGCGAGTTCATCCTTACCGGCGGCGCCTTCTACAATCCCCAGAGCGGCTTCAGGCTGGTGGCGGCAGACAGCCTCATGCCCGATACAAACGGCGATTACCTCCGCCGCTGGCGCCCGCATATCAAAACGCCAGACGATATATGGCAGGAGATTATAAACGTATCGCATCTGCCGGGCCTCACCTCTGCGCCGAAATTACAGCCCATCGAAGCCCGCCTGGTGATGCTCTCTACCGGCATGCGCGCACCGATGGGGCTGAAAGTATCGGGCCCCGGCCTCGAAGCCATCGAAGAGGGAGGCAAAATGCTTGAAGCCGCCCTGAAAGACGTGCCCTCCATACTCCCCTCCACCGTGTTTTATGACCGCGCCGTGGGAGCCCCATACATCGAGATTGCATTGAACCGCCACGATATGGCCCGTTACGGCATTACCGTGGCCGATCTGCAGGAAGTAATCGGCGCCGCCGTGGGTGGCATGCCGCTGGCCACAACCGTGGAGGGACGCCAGCGCTTCCCCGTGCGCCTGAGGTATCCCCGCGAGCTGAGGGAAAACCCCGAAGAATTGTCGCGCCTGATTATCCCCTCCGCTACCGGGGCGCAAATACCGCTCGGCCAGGTAGCTGCCGTAGGATACGCCAAAGGCGCCCAGATGATACAAAGCGAAAACACCTTCCTTACGGGATATGTCATCTTTGATAAAGCAACGGGCAAAGCCGAGGCAGACGTAGTGAAAGAAGCCGCCGCCATACTGGAAGAAAAGACCGCCTCGGGCGAAATCAGCCTGCCGGAAGGGGTGTCTTACAAATTTGCCGGTAATTACGAACAGCAGGAACGGGCAGCCCGACGCCTGCTCATCGTCATACCCCTTAGCCTGCTTGCCATCCTGCTTATCCTCTATTTCCAGTTCAAGACGCTCACGGCCTCGCTCATCCATTTCTCAGGCGTGTTCGTAGCCTTCGCCGGGGGATTCATCCTGCTATGGCTGTACGGCGAACCCTGGTTTATGAACTTCAGCATAGGAAGCGTCAACGTGCGGGATATGTTCCAGATGCATCCCGTAAACCTGAGTATAGCCGTATGGGTAGGATTCATCGCCCTGTTCGGCATCGCAACGAACGACGGCGTGCTGATGGGAACCTACATTCACGACGTCTTCCTCCAGCGCACGCCCCACACGAAGGCAGACATCCGCGAAGCCGTAGTGCATGCCGGGCTGAAGCGGGTGCGCCCGGCTGCCATGACCACCGCCTCCACCCTGATAGCCCTGCTGCCCGTGCTCACCTCCACCGGAAAGGGCGCCGATATCATGGCGCCGATGGCTATCCCCACGTTCGGGGGGATGCTTATCCAGTCGATGACGATGTTTGTCGTACCCGTATTCCAATGCTGGTGGAGGGAATGGGCCTCGAAGAAACACGGAAGTATAAAAGAATAAAGGAACAAAAAAAGCAAGGTTATGAAGCAGCATACAGCCCACTGCCTGATAGTATTCGCAGCGATGATACTAACGTCTGTCGCCGCCGCCCGCGGACAGGAAACAGACTCGCTCAACCACTACCTTGAGGCAGCCGCCCAAAACAATCCGGGGCTTAAAGCCGGTTTTCTGGCCTATAAAGCCGCCCTGCAAAAAATACCGCAAGCCGGAGCCTGGCAAGACCCCGAACTCGAAATGGGCATCTTCCTCAAGCCCATGGATATTGCAGGAGGAAGGCAGGCAGGCGAATTTAAGTTGATGCAGATGTTCCCCTGGTTCGGCGTTAAAAAGGCGGCGCAGGCAGAAGCCGCCCACATGGCCCGGATGGCCTGCGAACAATTCCGGGAAACAAGGGACAACCTCTACCTCCAGGTCTACACCGAATGGTATACCCTGTGCAGCCTGCAACAGCAATTGATAAACAACCGGGCGAATAAGGCCCTCCTCGCCCAACTGGAAGAACTGGCCATCCGCCGGTTCGTTTCTCCCCCCGCAAGCTCGCCCGCCGGATACGCCCTCCCCTCCCCCGCCCCTCCGGCGAAAGACGCCCCCGGCGCCCCCGCTTCCACAGGCGGCATGGCTGGAATGGCAGGGATGGGGGGAAGCAGCGCAGCGCCCGGAATGTCGCCCGAAGGGAAAATGGCCTCTATGGAAAGCTCCGGCGGCGGCATGGCAGACGTACTGCGCATACAAATAGAGATGGTAGAGACAGACAGCGCCATCGAAAGCCTGCTCTCGGAAATACAGGCTGCAAAAGCCTCCTTCAATGCCTTACTCAACCGCCCGCCCACGAGCGAAGTGGAAATACCGGAGTCCTTCGAACAAACCCTTTTCCTCCTCCACGAAGCCGGGGTCATGAACCGGATAGAGCGCCAAAACCCCATGCTGGGCATGATAAACGAAGAAGGGCTTGCCTATAAGGCAAAAGCCGCGATGGACAGGAAAATGAGTTACCCGATGCTCGGCATCGGCCTGCAATACATGCTTATAAAGAAAACAGACGACCCGATGTATGCCATGAGCGATATGAACGGCAAAGACATGTTCATGCCCATGCTGTCGGTGAGCATCCCCTTATACCGCAACAAATACAAAGCGCAACAGCGCGAAAACAACCTCTGGCAGCAGGCAAGCCGCGAAAAATACGATAACACCCGTAACGCCCTGGCGGCGGAATTATACAAAGCCAAACACCTGCTGGGCGACGCCGCGCGGAAAGTAGCCCTGTACCGCAAACAGGAAGAACTGGCAAATACCGCCTGCAACCTCCTCGTACAGGAGTTTGTAGCCGGCAAAACCGACCTGGCCAGCGTTATCCAGCTACAAAGGCAATTACTCGGCTACCAGTTGAAAAAGGCGGAAGCCATAGCCGCTTACAACACAAGGGTAGCTTCCATTCATAAATTAATCTCATTTGAAAAAGAAACGGAACAATAAAACGTGCACACTATGGATACGGATAAAATAAAACGATTGCTCAGCCGCTATGCCGTATACGGGCTTATCCTGGCGGCAGGGCTTCTGCTCGGTTGGCTGCTCTCGCCGGGAAACGCAGGCGGCGCCTCCCATGAAGGCCATTCGCATGAAATGCCGGCCGGCGAAGACGAAACGCAACGATGGACCTGCTCGATGCACCCCCAGATAAAAATGGACAAGCCCGGCAAATGCCCCATTTGCGGCATGAACCTCATCCCGCTGCTAACGACTGGCGCAGCAGCCGGCGCCCTCCACCCGGACGCCATACAAATGTCTGAGGAAGCAATTGCATTAGCCAATATACAAACTACCCTCGCCGGCAGGCAAAGCCCGGTCAGGGAAATACGGCTCTACGGAACCGTAAAGGCAGACGAACGCCTGTCTCAATCCCAAACCTCCCATCTGAACGGACGTATAGAGAAACTTTTCGTAAATTTTACCGGCGAACGCGTACAGCAGGGACAAACCATCGTAACCATCTACTCGCCCGAACTGTTAAGCGCCCAGCAGGAATTACTCGAAGCTGCCCGCATGCAACCCGCACACCCCGCACTGCTGCAAGCGGCAAGGGAAAAGCTAAGGCTGTGGAAACTTACCGCCCCGCAGATTGCCGGGATAGAGCAGTCGGGCGCCGTGTCTCCTTATGTGGATATAAAAGCTACTACAAGCGGCGTAGTAGTCAATAAGAAAGTAAACGAGGGCGATTACGTGAGCCAGGGGACTGTGCTTTTCGATATCGCCGATTTCTCCCGGATATGGCTTATGTTCGACGCATACGAATCCGACCTCCCCTTCCTCAACGTTGGCGACAGGCTGGAGTATACTCTCCGGGCATTACCGGGGAAAACGTTTGCAGGAAACATCTCCTTTATCAATCCGGTAGTAGACCCGGTAACGCGGACGGTAAAAGTACGGGTTGAAACAGCCAATCCCGGCAACCGCTTAAAACCGGAAATGTATGCCGGCGCCATCGTCCGATCGCCTCTTAAAGAATATGCCAATCAACTCGTAATACCCAAATCCGCCGTACTCTGGACAGGCAAACGCTCCATCGTTTACGTAAAGCAAGCCCATACGGAAACCCCGGCATTCAGGCTCCGGCAGGTAGAGTTAGGCCCTTCCCTGGGGGATTCATATATTATCGTATCAGGCATAGAAGAGGGAGACGAGATAGTAACCAGCGGCGCCTTTACGGTAGACGCCAGCGCCCAGCTTGAAGGGAAGCGCAGCATGATGAACGACGAAACCCCGCACCCGGCAACAGGCCCCGGAAGCCATGCCGTAATCAACGTACAGGGCCTCTGCGAAATGTGTAAAGACCGCATCGAAAAAGCCGCCAAAGCCGTAAAAGGCGTCTCAACGGCAAGCTGGAATAAGGAGAATAAAGAACTCCGCCTGAGCTTCGACCCCGCACAAACGAATCCCGAAGCTATCAGTAAAGCCGTAGCCAAAGCAGGGCACGACACGGATAAAGACAAGGCCGCCCAGGCTGTATATGATGCGTTACCCGGCTGCTGCAAATACAGGTAGCAGCGCAGGGGGCTTTTCAGGTATTAGCTCCCAATAAAGAAAGAAAGGAGGGTTTCCCCTCCTTTCGCTTTTATGGTTCAAACTGTTTTTCAGAGCTTCTGCTTCATTGTCCTTACATCCAAAGCGGCTTTCCCGTCTATCGCTTTTACAAATTCTTTGAAATGGCTTGTTTCATTATGTATATTAATAGCATCCTGCGACTTCCATCGTTCTACGATAGTGAATTTCAGCGGATCGGACGTATCCGCATACAAATCATACGATATATTTCCCGCTTCCCGGCGAGTGCCTTCCACCACCTTTTCACAGGCTTTTATTAACTCGTCTTTGTATTCGGCTTTTGCTGTTATATGGGCGATAATCAATAATTCGTCGCCGCTTTTCATTTCTTTCGCCGCTAACGACGAGAGTACAAACAAACCGATAAGAGCAAATAACATTTTTGAACTAAATAACTTCTTCATAACATAATGTTTTTTAGTGAGACAATAAAGTATTAAAAAAGCAAAGATATAGTATTCTGTTTAACAAAAAGATACTGCCGGATAATTATTTTGTATTTTTGTACCCCTTATGACAAAAAACAGAACACAGCAGGCAAGCGGAACAACTTTCCGTATTTTAGTATCCCTCAGCGCAATTCATTGTATGAACGACGCTCTTCAATCGGTTGTTTCGGCATCTTATCCGATTATTAAGGATGATCTTTTCCTGAGTTTCGGGCAAATTGGGATTATTACATTGGTCTATCAACTGGCAGCTTCGGTTTTCCAGCCGTTCGTGGGGCTTTTCTTTGATAAACGGCCTTCGCCCTGGTCGCTGCCTATGGGAATGACTGTTACGCTTACCGGGCTGCTTTTTTTAGGGTTCGCTTCTACTTTTTACGGGGTGGTAAGTTCCGTTTCCCTCATAGGGATAGGGTCGTCTACGCTTCACCCCGAGGCTTCGCGGCTCACATCGCTGGCTTCGGGCGGTAAGCGGGGGTTTGCCCAATCCCTTTTCCAGGTGGGTGGCAACCTGGGAAGCGCTTCGGGGCCTTTAATGGCGGCCCTGCTTGTGGCTCCTTACGGGCGGCAGCATATCGGTTATTTCGCTATCCTGGCATTCATCGCTATCCTGGTTATGATGCCTGTTTCGCTCTGGTATAGAAAATGGCTGCTCTATCATATAAAGAAAAACGAAGCAGGGAAAAGCCATTTGCAAGCGCCTTTGCCATTGAATAAAACCGTCTTTTCCATTGGTATCCTGCTTGTATTAATCTTTTCAAAATATGCTTATATGGCAAGTTTAACGAGCTATTACACATTTTACCTGATAGAAAAATTTAATGTCAGCGTGCAACATTCGCAGATACTTTTATTTGTATTCCTGCTGGCTACGGCTATCGGCACAATGATTGGAGGGCCTGTGGGCGACAAGACAGGACGGAAATATGTTATCTGGGCGTCTATACTGGGAGCAGCGCCCTTTGCCTTGTTAATGCCTCACGCCAATTTGCTCTGGACGGTTGTATTCAGTTTTCTCACCGGGTTGATGCTTTCTTCTGCTTTTCCGGCCATACTGGTCTATGCGCAAGAATTGCTTCCGTATAAATTAGGATTAATCTCCGGGTTGTTTTTCGGATTCGCTTTCGGCGTGGCCGGCATTGCTTCGGCCATACTTGGAAAAATGGCCGATTCGTATGGCATCGAATCCATTTACAATGCCTGTTCTTATATGTTACTCTTAGGGCTTGCTACCTGGCTGTTGCCCGACTTAAAGAAGACGGCGAACCGCTGAATCAAAACGACAGCCTCATTACGAAGCGAACGCCGTTTTCCTGGATACCGGGATTGTCGAGGTAGGTGAGGCGCCATACGTAATCGAGGCGAAGGAAAGAAAAGATGTTCTCAATGCCGGCTCCCAGTTCCATATAAGGCTCTTTTCCCATTGGGAAGGAGCCTTGGGGGAATAGCCAGGTTCCGGCGTTTGCTTTGAAGGGGTTGTTTTTGTCTGTCAGGTTGCCGTATAAACCGCGGAATGTGATCACTTCCCTCAGTTTTAGTTTCTTTATCAATGGCAGGCGGTTGAAGAGGGCGCCGTTCATAAAATACGTAACGTCCCACGAAGCGTATTCGTCGTTGATAAATTCTATGGCATTCATTAAATTGTACGATTCGGGCTGCACCGTATAGGAAAGGTTGGCATTGGGCAGGATAAGCATGGGGTACGGGGCTTTGCTCCATACTTTACCGGCTTTGGCAATGAGGTCGATGTATCCGAAAGACATAGGCGCCCAGAGGCGGTATTGTATGCCGAAATCGGTACGGTTATACGAATAAGCGGAGCCTAAGAAACCTTTCCGGGCCGTGGTATGGCTGAGTGTGAATACGGGGGCGTCTAACGTTATGGGGTAACGGTAGTTGCGCGTTTGATAGAATTTCTCGTTGGGGGCGTAGCGTAGCTTTAGTTCCAGTTCACTCATGCTGTAGCTTTTAACCGGCGTAATACGGCCGTCAGGCTCTATGCGGCTGAATGCGGCGTATTGGGTGGCATACTCTCTCTTGCTGCGAACGCTCGCCCCGAAGCCTAAACCGCTATAACTTTCATTGTACCAGGTCAGTTCGGCAGACTGCAGGTAAGTGGCCCTGTCGTCTTTACGGCGTTTCCAGGCAAGGAATACGTTGTCTTTGTTGGTGTACATGTATTGCTGGCCAATCTGGTTGATATCATACGCGAAGCGGGCGCGGAGGGAATGTATGGGGAACTCTTTCCGGTAATCGGTTTTGTCGTGGAATGAATATTCGGCAAGCAAATCGTATTTCAGTTTCCCGTCTTTCGTACCATAAGCTGCCAGGCCGTCTAAGAAAAGGCGTTTGCTGAAATGGGGCGTTGTTGTTCCTCCCAGGCGGAAGCGGGCGCCTTCGATAGCGTTGCCGCTAATAAACGTATTCACGGGGCCAAATTCGAACCTGTTTGTCAGCGGGTCCGGGCTGGTAGCGATATAACCGTTTACAAACAGGGAGACTACTTTTTCCGTTACATAAAAGAGCGGTACTTCGCGCAAACGGATCATTAGCTTCTCTACCGTATTAGGATTTCGCTTCCGCCCTTCCTCAGGACGGTTCTCATCCCAGAAAGTATCCGGTTTGCTGAAGGCGCCGGGCAGCGTTGTAACGGGCGCCGGTTCTTTAAATACCGCCAGGTTTGCCGGCTGGTCGAAAGAATGATTCGAATAGATATTCAGGCGGCGGGCATACATCCCTTTCGACTTCTCGTTTACTTTGAAATTGACCTCTATATCCTCCCTGAGGATGATGCGCGTGCCGTCTTCTTTCCGGTCGTACGTCTGGTCTATCACCATGCGGCTTACGAAGTTGAGGTTAATATCTTTGGGCACATTCAGGATGGCGCGCTGCACAAAGCAGGCAGAGTCTGTGGTTATAAACAGATGCCCTGTAAAGCCAAACGATTCGGAGTTGAACGGTACGAAGCCTAAATCTACACACGGGCGGTTGTTGATTTCTACCGTATCCAACAGATAATATTTGTAAAAGGCAGGCCCCAGGGTAGACATGGGGCTTACGAAATGTTGCAGGAACAGGGGAATATCGTTCTGAAAAATATTTACTTCCTTAAATATCTCATTCAGTATTTGCCGGATACCCTCGCGGGAGAATATTTCGTCTACTCCGGCAGACTTTTGGGCGCTTATCACACGTTTTTCCGAGCGGGGTTCTTTCCGGTAGCAGACCGTTTCAAACAGTTCTTTCTCGGAGACAGGCAGGATGGTTGTGCCGGCGTCGAGCGTATCGACAAACTCGGCCAGGAAATCAAAACGCCCTGCTTTACCGTCTTTGCGTGGTTTACGTTCAAATTCGTTCATGGCAAAAACCATCTTTTCGTACTGGTCGTAGGAAAAGTAATCATGGTTGCGGGGGTCGTTGCGGCTGCGCATGTCGATGGCTTTTTGGATAAACGTAACGGCAGGGTTGTCTTTCCTTGTATATCGTTCCTTCCCCGGCCTGATTAGTACTTCCTTGAGGTTGATGGCAGCGGGGGCCAGTTCTATTCTTAAATTATTGGTACGCCCGGGGGTTACGGTAATCCTTTTTTCCGCATATCCCAGATACGATACCAGCAGGGTATGCGCTCCGGATGTGGCAGAGAGGTTAAAAGCGCCATTCAGGCCGGTAGTAGTCCCAATCGTAGTCTCCTCCAGTACAAGGGATACGTAAGGCAATGCCTCGCCGGTAATCGAATCGGTAACCGTACCTTTCATAATGGTAACCTGGCTATTGGCTATCCATGCAAAACATGCGGAAAAGAGAATAATACTAAATTTCATGCGGCAAAGGTATATAAACTTTTAAACGCCGCATAATGCCCAATCGCACGGAAGTTGTTCTAAAAAGACTATCTGACTACTTTAATTGTCCTTACGGCCTGGCCGCCCCAGTTATCTACGATGGTGAGGATATGGCTGCCGGGGCTTAAGCGGCAGGAGATTTGGTGGATGTCTGTTGTTTCGCCGAGGTATTCGTTGTCGATATGCCAGTAGAGGATGGCTTCGGGGCGGGCGTGGGCAGCGCGGAAGACGAAGCGTTCAGGCTGGCCGGTAAAGCCTTTCGGCAGGTAAAGCGCGGCATCAGGTTCGGGATAGATAATCTCCAACTGGCGCGACTGTTCCTGTTCGCACCCAGGCCTGAAGGGGGGTAACGGAGCGTAGTCGAGATGGTAGCTTCTGTAATACCAGGCTTGTGAAGGCGGGAGCACAAACCACGGGCGAGTTATGATTTTGTCTACCGGTTCGCAGGAGGCATTTACCCTGAATTGTCCGTCGGGCGAGAGATGTACCAGTTGGTGATACGGGCAAACGCCGGAAACCAATCCTGCGCGGGGGATATATACCGTATCTACCGGATCGCATATCGCGGAGGCTCTGTGGCCGCTGCTCCGGCATACCGCTATCTGTTCCAGCTCATCATAAGGCATATCAAACCAGGCGCCCCCCGGGAGCAGCGAGAAAATATCAAACAGCACGGGAGCCGCATAGCCTACTCCCGTAAGCCCCGGCCTTCCTTCGCCCGAAGCATTGCCCGCCCATACGCCTGCGAGGTAACGGGGCGTAAGGCCGATAGCCCAGGCGTCGCGCCCTCCGTAGCTGGTTCCTGTTTTCCAGGCAATCTGTTTCATTGATTCGAACTGTTGCCATCCGGCTTCCTCTTCGGGGCGGTTCAATGCCGACATGGCTTCGAACGTAAACCAGATGGAAGCCGCCGACAAGGCCGGTTTCTCTTTCAGCCGTTTATCGGCCGGCGACTCTGCCGGCGATTCGTTTGCTACCGGATAAAGGCTTAGCGGGCGGATGTCTTGCGGGTTATACCGCCCGTTGTATCTCCGGTAATGGGAGAGCGTACGCGCCATAGAGGCATACATACCCGAGAGGTTCCACAAGGTACCCTCGGCTCCTCCCAGTATCAGGGCGGCTCCGTAATGCTCTTCGGAGAAGCGGAGCGTTGTCATCCCCCATTGTTTGAGCAGCGTCATAAAGCGTCCGGCGTTGTACCGGGAAAGCATCCTTACGAGGGGTACGTTCAGGGAGCGTTCGATGGCGCGGTGAGCGGGTACGGCTCCGTAAAACGTTTTGTTGTAATTCTGCGGCATGAAGCCGTTGATATTAAGCGGCACGTCGGAGACCAGCGTAGAGGGGAGTATCATCCCGTCGTGGAGCATGCCGGCATACAGGAAAGGCTTCAGGATGCTTCCCGTGCTGCGGGGGGAAACGATTATGTCTACCTGGCTCCCTTTCCGTTCGTCCAGGGGGTAGCTTACGTTTCCGGCGTATGCCAGTACTTCGCCTGTTTCCACATCGGCCACCAAGGCAGCCAGGTTATATACGTGGTTCGAGCTGTATTGCAGGGCATAGCGGTCTACTATCTCCTGGGTTTGCCTCTGCAGGCGATATTGTACGGAGGATACGAGCCTCCTCCCCTGCCCTCCGGGGGCCAGCCGTTCCAACAGATGAGGAGCTTCGCCGGGTAGCGGCAGGGGGGCTTCGGGCAGCGGTTCCATGCAGGACAGTTCGCAGTCGGTATCGCTGAGCAGGCCTTTCCTGTTGAGCATCTTCAGTAAGCGGTTACGCTTTTCTTTCAGTTGCCGGCGGTTTCGTCCGGGATGAATCAGGGCAGGCGAGTTGGGCAATACGGCCAATGTGGCGCTTTCGGCCCACGACAAGTCTGCCGCGCTTCTGCCGAAATACCGCCAGGCGGCTGTTTCCACCCCTACCACATTTCCGCCGAAGGGGGCGTGCGAGGCATAGAGGTTCAGGATTGTCTTCTTGCTATGAATGGATTCGAGGTAAAGCGCCCAGACTGCTTCCACTGCTTTCTGGTAAAGGTTGCGGCTGCGGTTGCCTCTGGCAATACGGGCCAGCTGCATCGTGATGGTGCTGCCTCCGCTTACGGCCCTGCGGCTTCTGAGGTTCTGCCTTACGGCGCGCAGGATAGCTGCCGGGTCTATGCCGGGATGGTAGAAGAAGCGTTTGTCTTCGTAAGTGGTAAGGCAGGCGGTAAATTTACCGGGCAGCGAGTCGGCGGGCGGAAAGCGCCATTGCCCGTCGGGGGCGATACGGGCGCCCAGCAATTCTTCTTCCGAAGAATATAATAAGGTGGAATAAGAGGCGGGAAACAGTTCGCCCGGTATGGCCAGAAACAGGAGAAACCAGACGAACAGGAGGGAGGTGAAAAGAAGAAAGGCCGCCTTTTTCATCTTAGTCGAGGAAGCGTTCGGTAAGGCCGCCGTAGGCGTCGATACGCCGGTCGCGGAAGAAAGGCCACCAGCGGCGCACGTTCTCCGTACGGCCTTTGTCTATCGTTACCACCTGTATGCCTTCCCTGTCTGTGGGAAGTTCGGCCAGCAGTTCGCCTTGCGGGCCGGCTACAAAACTGTTTCCCCAGAAGCATATACCGTTTGTGTGCGCGGAAGGATCGGGTTCGCGCCCTACCCTGTTGACTGCTATTACCGGCAGGCCATTGGCTATGGCATGTCCCCGCTGCACGGTTATCCAGGCTGTGAGCTGGCGCTTCTTTTCTTCGTCTGTATCGGCGCTTTCCCAGCCTATAGCGGTAGGATAAATCAGCGCTTCGGCTCCGCGCATAGCCATCAGGCGGGCTGCTTCGGGATACCACTGATCCCAGCAAACCAGCACGCCCAGCCTGCCTGCGGATGTGTTGACAGGCAGGAAACCCTGGTCGCCCGGCGTAAAGTAGAACTTTTCGTAGTAAGCGGGGTCGTCGGGGATGTGCATCTTCCGGTATGTACCGGCTATTGAGCCATCCCGTTCTATCACTACGGCCGTATTGTGGTAAAGCCCCGGCGCCCGTTTTTCAAAGAGGGAAAGTACGAGCGCCACGCCCGCCTGGCGCGCCACGGCCCCGAAGTATTCCGTAGAGGGGCCGGGAATCGTCTCGGCCTCTTCAAACAGGGCGGTATCTTCCGTTTGGCAGAAATAAAGCCCGTTATGCAGTTCCGGCAATACTACCAGGTCGGCCCCCTGCGCTGCGCATTGCCTTATGCTTTGCTGTAAGCGGGCCATATTAGACGCCCTGTCAGGCGTATTGGCTTGCTGAACGATTCCTGTATTCATACGTTACCTCCTTTCCGGCTGCTATTCAATGAAACCTAAGGGATACTGCATCGTTGCGCAATGCAGGGAGCCGCCCTGTTTAATCAGCGGGAGGCAGTTTACGCCCGTCACTTCCCTGTCTGTAAAAACGCTTTGCAGGGCGGCTCTTGCCACTTCGTCTTTGGGCGAATTGTAGAACGGCGCTAATACGGCTCCGTTTATTATCAGGAAGTTTGCATAGGAAGCGGGCAGGCGCTCTCCCTCCCACTCTACCCTGTCGGCCATCGGGAGGGGGAGCAGGTTATACGGTTTGCCGTCTTCGCGGGTGAACGTTTTCAGTTCACATTCCATCCCCTTCAATTCTTCGTAGCAGCGCTCTTTCCTGTCTGTGCATTGTACGTAGGCGATTGTATCTTCGTTACAGAAGCGGGCCAGCATGTCTACGTGTCCGCCGGTATCATCGCCCTCCAGGCGGCCGCGGCTTAGCCACAATACACGCTTCAGGCCAAAGCATTCTTTCAGGTAGCTCTCTATCTGGTCCTGGCTGAGATGCTCATTCCTGTTCATCGAGGTAAGGCACCTTTTGGTGGTAAGCAGGGTTCCCTTGCCGTCGGTATCAATGCTTCCGCCTTCCAGCACAAAGGGGTGCATGTTTATCAGTTTTGTCCTGAACCCGAAGATGGCTCCCGTGAACAGCAGGGGGGTGACCTGGTTGTCTAAATCGGCCGGGTACTTCATCCCCCAGCCGTTGAACGTAAAGTTGTAGACTACCTTATGAACGTTTTCTTCAATTATGGAGATACCCCCATAGTCGCGCGCCCAGGTATCATTGAATATTGCCAGGCCAAAGGTAATCTGCGAATAGTCTGTTTCCTGGCCTAACTGGGAGCGGACGGCCTCTTCGTCGGTACAAACAATCAGTAGCTTTTCGCGCTTGACAATCTCTTTGGCAATCGCCACATAGCAGGGTATCACTTCATCCATGAGGGGAGCCCAGTCTGTGTATTTCTCCGGCCATACAAGTTGTACGGCGCTCTGCGGATACCATTCGGCGGGAAACAGTATTTCGACGCCCTTAAGCGGCCTGTTCTTTCTTTCGTAATCCTCCATATTCTTTTTTATTACTTTAAGTTACAAAAGTAATTATTTCTGCCGAGAAATGCTAATGTCCCTGCAATCCCCCTGTCATTACAGGAGACTTGCAGGGACATCCGTTTCGCCGGCGGCCTTTGCCAGCCGGGGTTTCGCCGTCAGGCCTTCGCCGGGCCTGCGTCGAGAACCAGCATAAGGGGATAGGCCATGCCGGTGAAGCGGGCCAGCTCTTCGCCGTCTTTTTCTACCCATGCCTGGCAGGGGCCTTCGCCGGTGAAGGGGGAGATGAAAGAGTGGTTGGCCGACGGAGAGGCTACATCAAGGGCCTTAACCGTATCCGCGCCGCCCTCGCTCTCCGTCTTAAAGCCTGTTATGGGAAAGAGCACGGGCGCTTCGCCGGCCTGTTCGAGTAGTAAGACGCCTCCCGCAGCAGCCGGGTAAAGAGCCTGGGCGAACGCGTCGGCATCGGCGTCGGCCGGGTAAACGTACATCACCGTGTCGGAAAGTACTTCCTGCGAGGCTACGGCCAGGGAGGGGACGCCTGTGCCGGGCGTATCGGGGAGGCCGCCTTCGCCTCCGCCGCCTTCATCCTCGTCTTCATCGCCGTTGCCGGGTTTGTTTTTAGAAGTGGAGCCGCCGCGGTGGGCGTAGATGGTTTCGTATTGACTGATAGCGGCGTTGATACGGGTGATAATCAGGTTCAGAGCGTCGGCTTCGTCGGTTTTGCCGCTAAGTTTGGCGATGGCGTAGCAGGCGTTGAGCGCCTCTGCAAAGTTGGCGAAAGCCTTGTCTGTAAGCGGGCGGATATACTTCATATTGCCCAGCATCTCGGCCTGTTTGATGTCCATCTCGCGTTCTTCATACAGCGCCTTGAAAGCCTCGTTGCGCTCTTCCAGCGTGTTTACCGCTCCGGTGAGGCCGAGCGTTTCCACCGAAGGGGCGTAAGCCGTCCGGCGCAAGTCTTGAATCATGTTAAATATCAGCGCGCTTGCTTCCGTCAGCGGAGCCTTAGGTATCTTCCTGAAATTATCAAGCACAAAGGCGAGCCTTTCGGCAGCCTGCTTTTCGGCGGGGGTATCTTTGTGTGAAGCCGTTTCCACGCTCCCTTTCACCACCCTGAAGGCCTCGATGCGTTTTTCGTGGGCTTCTGTGATAAAGCGCGTTTCGGAAGCTTTCCGGCTGCGCTTGTAAATCTCGTCTTCCTTTTTAAACGTGTTAGACAATACGTTCCACAGTTCAACCGTATCGCCCAGCGCGTTTTTGTGTTTCTCTGCAAATTCGTCGATTTCTTCAAAAATTTCAAAATGTTCGCCATTCCTGAGGCGGTTTAGAAGCGCTGTGTGTTTCTCAATCCTGATCATCTCTTTATCTTTTTTGTTGGTTAGTATTCCTGCAAACATACTATATTTATCGGAAAAAACGCCCGGAAATCCCTTTTTTTTATCCCAATCGAATCATAAAAATATACAACGCCCCCGCCCGCCCGTCTGACCCATTGCGTAACCTTACGCAACGCCCAAATCG
>JAIRKZ010000110.1 GCA_031259845.1 Tannerellaceae bacterium
CCCCTTTGCAGGCGGCGACAAGGGTGTAGATGGCAAGGCGACAGACGGAACACCGATACAGGCCAAGCGTTCCGATGCGATTGGCCGCGATGTGATTGACAAATTTCTTACAGCAGCCAAACGCTATGACGGCGTATTGTTTGATAAAAATATGGCCGCCGGTAAGCCTGTCGGTTATATTATTGCCTTTTCTTTCAGCAAGGGCGCAGTAGAAGAAGTTGCCCGTCTGAAAAATAAAGACAACACTATCATCCGTTTGGTAACCGTTGACGAGATTGTTCCAATAGCGAAAAAGCCGACAATCAGCATCGAAATCAACGAATTGACACGTGACGCAAAAGGCTTCCGCGCTTCGGAGCGTAGCGTATAATGACGGTTATGAAATGGGATATAAACAAGCGAAAGAACGTCGCTCGTATGTTTTGTCTCCCAATCATTATGCATATTCTCACTACATTAAGAATCCCGGATGCGTGAAAACGGGCTTTTAAAAAAAAAACCGTATTATCTTTGCAGCAATTAATGTATGCCATGAGAAAAAGCAATTACGACAAAAGTCCCGCTACAGACGTGGACGGGCCGCTATGGAAAGGATGGCCGGCTGTAACGGGGAAGCTCCGCGAAGCCGCTTCGGCAGCAAACGGTGCGGGGCAGCACATCATCGTGGCGGAATATTACCACGGCGTGTATGCCGCCGAAGTTTCCGCCTGCCTGAAGCGCCTCTCCCCTTCCCTCTATATCGATATGCAGACCCTTTTTAAAAGCGCTTCGGCCATCGAAGCAATGACGGCGCCTTATATGACAGGAAACGCCCTGTTCGGACGCCGCGCCCCTCTCGCCTATACCGACTACCTGGACGAAGCGAAAGCCGACGCCTGCCGCGAACTGATACGGCAAACAAAGGGCCTCATCCTTATTGCCGGGCATGGAGCCGCCGAATTTTATCCCTCGCCCCATACATTAATATATGTAGACATGGCCCGGTGGGAAATCCAGCAGCGTTTCCGCCGCAAGGAAATAGACGGCCTGGGGGTGGCAAGCAAAGACGCCCCGCCCTCTATCCATTATAAACGGGGCTATTTTATAGACTGGCTTGTGTGCGACAGGCTCAAAAGGGAATGCCTGCCCCGCGCAGACTACTGGATAGACACGCACCGGAGGGAACCTAAAATGATTACCGGGCAAACGATGCGGGAAGGCCTGGAGAAGACGGCGCGCAAACCGTTTCGCCTGGTTCCCTTCTTCGACCCCGCTCCCTGGGGAGGGCAATGGATGAAGCACGTATGCGGCCTCCACCGCGAAGCCGCCAATTACGGCTGGTGCTTCGACTGCGTTCCCGAAGAAAACAGCCTCTGCCTGCGCATCTGCGGCGAACTGTTCGAAATGCCCGCCAGCAACCTCCTCTTCCACCAGCCTCGCCAGGTATTGGGCGCCCCGGTAGAAGCCCGCTTCGGATACGACTTCCCCATACGCTTCGACCTCCTCGACACCATCCAGGGGGGCAGCCTGAGCCTGCAAGTGCATCCCACCAACCAGTATATCCGCGACGCCTTCGGCATGTATTACACGCAAGACGAAAGCTATTACCTCCTCGATGCAGCCGATGGAGCAACCGTCTGCCTGGGATTAAAGACCGGCGTCTCCCCCGGGGAAATGATCCGGGCGCTAAACGAATCGCACGAAACCGGCGCCCCTTTCCCCGCCGCCAAATATGTAAACCAATGGCCCGCACAACCGCACGACCATTTCCTCATCCCCGCCGGCGCCGTCCATTGCTCGGGAGCCGGGGCGATGGTGCTCGAAATAAGCGCCACCCCCAGCCTCTTCACCTTCAAACTGTACGACTGGGGACGGATGGGACTGGACGGCCTTCCCCGCCCGCTAAATATTAAACATGGCTCGCACGTAATACAATGGGAATGGCAAACCGCATTCGTACAGCAACAATTAATAAACCGCATAACCCCCATCTCCCAGGGCGACGGATGGGAAGAAGAACGCACCGGCCTGCACGAAAACGAATTTATAGAAACCCGCCGCTACTGGTTTACAAAGAAAGCCCCCCTCCATACCGGCGGCAGCGTAAACGTATTGAACCTGGTAGAAGGCTGCGAAGCAATTGTAGAAAGCCCGGCACAGCTATTCGCCCCCTTTGCCGTACACTACGCCGAAACATTCATCCTGCCCGCCTGCACAGGCGAATATACCATACGCCCCGCCAGCGCTTCCGGCGGCAAACGGCACGGAGTAATTAAAGCCTCAGTAAGATATTAAAAACAAAACAAAACAAACCATGAAGACAACACTATTGATCAGCCTGATTTTAACAATCTCAATCCTTCCCTCCTGCGGAAGGAAAAGCCCCTGGACGGCCGCCGATAAAGCGCTGGCCGAACAAATCCTCCGGGATACCCTCATGAACAGGGTAGAGGCAATGGCCCTCGAAGTGATAAAAGGCGGCTTCAATGCCGGCGACGGTTATCGGGAAGTATGGATACGCGATTACAATACCTTTATCGAAGCCGCCATGCAGGTAATGCCCCACGAACAGATACGGGAAAACCTGCTCGTCTTCTTCCGTTTCCAGGGGCCGGACGGCGACATACCAGACGGCTTTATCGATATCAACAACGCATCCCTGAGCGAAGACGGCTATTACCGCTTCTCGGAACTCGAGCCCCGCTACGCCGCTCATAAAAACACCGTGGAAACCGACCAGGAATCGTCTCTCGTGCAAGCCGTATACCGCTACGTGGCCAAAAGCGGCAACAGGGCGTTCCTCCAGCAGGAAGCAGGCGGCATAACCGTTCTCAACCGCCTTGAAAAGTCATTGCAATACCTCCTGCGCCACCGCTTCGACGAAGCGCACGGCCTGCTGTGGGGAGCTGCCACCGCAGACTGGGGAGACGTGCAGCCGGAACATCCCTGGGGCGTAGCCCTCGACGAACATTCGCATCCCTGCCTCGATATTTACGATAACGCCTTCTTCATCATTGCAATCAATCATTTCATATCCCTGACAAAAGATGAAGAAGACAAACAATACTGGGCTTGCATACGTAATAAGATAGTAAAGAATGTAAAGACGCATCTTTGGGATAGCCGGCGGCAAAAGTTTATCCCGCATGTATACCTGAACGGTTCTCCCTTCCCCGAAGACTTTGACGAATCCGCCATTTACTATCACGGCGGTACAGCCATGGCTATCGAAGCCGGCCTTCTGTCACGCCAGGAGATAGCAGCAGCAAACGCCGCCATGCTGGCCAACGTAAAAGCCTCCGGCGCCCCTACAATCGGACTAACCCTGTACCCCCCTTATCCCGAAGGCTTCTTCCAGAACAAAGGAATGTACCCATACGGATACCAGAACGGGGGAGACTGGACCTGGTTCGGCGGGCGGATGATCCGGCAATTAGCCTGTAACGGCTTTGTGCGCGAAGCCTCCAACGAAATCCGTCCGATGCTGGAACGTGTAGTAAAAAACAACGGCTTCTACGAATGGTACACCCGCGACGGCAAACCCGCCGGCTCCGGAACCTTCCGCGGAGAAGCCGGCGTATTATACACAGCCATAGAAGAATTAAGACACTGGGCCCGCCTGGTAAAAGAATAAGCAATGAGTAGCCATACTATCTACCGGAACGACAAACGGATTGTAATGACGCTCGACGCCGGAGGTACAAACTTTGTCTTTTCGGCGATGCGGGGAGGGGAGGAAATTGTCCTTCCGGTTTCTTTGCCGGCAAATGCGGCGGATAAAGACGCCTGCCTCTATAACCTGAAAGAAGGCTTTCACCGGATACGGAAAAGCTTGCCCGAACCGCCGCTGGCCATCAGTTTTGCTTTTCCCGGCCCGGCAGACTATCCGGCGGGCATTATCGGCAACCTTCCGAACTTCCCTTCTTTCCGGGGAGGCGTAGCCCTCGGCCCTTACCTGCAAGAGATATTCGGTATTCCTGTCTTTATAAATAATGACGGAAACCTCTTTGCTTACGGCGAAGCGCTGACCGGCGTATTGCCCGCAATCAATCGCCGCCTGAGAGAGGCCGGAAGCGTCAAACAATATAAAAACCTGCTTGGCGTAACATTAGGGACAGGTTTTGGTTGTGGAGCCGTAGTGGATGGAAATCTCCTGCGGGGAGACAACGCAGCCGGTGGCGATATCTGGTGCTTTCGCAACAAAAAATATCCGCAATATATCGTAGAAGAGAGCGTAAGCATACGAGCCGTAAAACGTGTTTACCGTGAACTCTCCGGCGATACAGGAGAGCAAACCCCCGAAGATATCTATCATATCGCAGAAGGAAACCTCCCCGGCGATAAGGAAGCTGCGGTTGCTTCGTTTGCCGAATTGGGAGAGATAGCAGGCGATGCCATAGCCTCTGCCGTTACCTTAATTGATGGCATTGTAGTGGTAGGCGGCGGATTGGCAAACGCTTCCAAATACATATTCCCGGCTCTCCTGAAAGAACTGAACAGCCCATCCGGCATGATGGACGGCAGCCGTTTCCCCCGCTTGCAAATGAAAGCGTTCAACCTGGACGATGAAGAACAGTTTGCTGAATTTACAAAAGGAAGCGCCACCCAGATAACAATCCCGGAAACCACCCGTCAAATCAATTACGACCCATGCAAGCGAACCGGAGTAATCACAAGCCGGCAGGGAACCAGCCGCTCAATAGCCATGGGAGCCTATGTATTTGCCTTGAATTATATATAATTATGTAAAATTATTACAATCGAGGGGTGATTGTTCTTGTTTTTTTATTTTTTTAAATAATTAACGAGTTGTGGAATAATATAATACACTATTTTTGTGATAAATAAAGTTTATACACAAAAAGGTTAAATGTATACTGTCAGGGCTTGTGAAAGTCTTGACAGTATTTTTTTGTCCATAATCCGTTTTCCCCTTATAAAAAAAGGCTTTGTAAATCAATACAAAGCCTTGTCTTCTAATCGTTCTGCCTTTGTGATCAGGCTGGAACCTCAAAGCCTGCTTATCCCTGTTGATTAAATTCAACTGGGATTTGCTATTTTAATGGTAATCAATCAGTTATCAAAAGGTCGCGCGTAGAATATCTTATAAAACTTGTAGACTGTTTTGAAAAATAGGATAAAAAATGACTTGATTGTAGACGGATGAAAACGATTAAAATTTACTTCCAAAATTGGAATAAGGCATCAAACGAAGGATATGTCTGGGTTAGCTTTTACATCAACAGAGAAAAAATCAATTTTTCTACTAAAGTTCGTTGCTGTGAAAAAGATTTCGATAAGAAACATTTCCGGATAAAAGCTTCCGATAAGCTCTATTCTGATAAGAATATTATTATCGACAATATACTTGCCCGTATCAACTCTGTATTCGTAAAATACAGACTCCGGAATAAAACTTTAACCAGGGAATCATTCTTGAGGGCATATAACCGTCCTGACGATTACCCGAATTTCTTTGAGTTTGTGAAAGACTGGCAAAAGAAATACAGTATTATGAATGAAGGAGAAACGATGAAAGTCCATAATTCAGTAATAAAAAAATTGCGAGATTATAATTCGGACTTACACTTTGACGATATAACAACAGATTGGTTAGATGAATATTATGCTCACTTGCGGAAAAATTTGAAAAATTGTGAGAATAC
>JAIRKZ010000156.1 GCA_031259845.1 Tannerellaceae bacterium
CAGACCAAAAGGTCTGCCCTATACTATATCCTTTCTGTAATTTGCTTTTCCAATGATTCCAGTTTATGAGAAAGAATTTCCATAAAAGCCAATTATTGCACTTTCTTTTCCCAGGTTGGGGATTCAGCTTTCTCGGACTGCCGACCTTTGCAGGAAATATTTTGAATAACAAGTGTTTTCAACCCCAAAATAAGCCACGCACAAGACCGGCCTTTCAGGTTGGCTTCGTTGCTCAACGCTGAAAAGTATTTACCGGTTTTGTCGAAAATCGTAACCGTTTTTTTGCCTTTTTAAACTCGATAATTTCGGTTTCCCCCGGAAGCGAGACAGAAAACCTGTGTTTCACCGAACCGATACATTCCTTTGCCTGTCCGTTGCAGTATTCCCGACCGGACAAGGTTATGAATCCGCCAGTTAACCGTAGTCTTTGGTATGCAAGATTCGGTTTCCCTGTAAAAAGCGTCCATGTCGTTAAGTGTTATGGTCTTACCGCTCAACCGCTCCTTCATTTTATCTATGTCTGAATGAATCGCCATATCTTTTATATTATTCAACGGCGTAAAGATAATCAAATTTACGGCAATAAAACAAATCTATTGCCGTAAATTTGAAAAACGGTTTGCTTAACGCTTACTTCCGCGGCGGTTTCCGGTCGGCGTCTTCCATTCTTCCCAGTACGGCATTTTTCAACAAATCCATGAATTTTGTCCGGCGAGCATCCGTTCGGTTTTTGATGTTCATGAAGTAGTTGGCAAACTCTTTTACGTCGAAATCAAAGATTTCGCCCATCTGCCCGAACAGTTTCTTGAGGGTGATTTCTCCATTATTAATTCGATTTACTGCGTACAGGGCATATATCAGTTCTACCCATTCGATGACGCTACCCGTCCATTTCAGCCTGCTGTACTTCGTCTGCTGTTGCTGCATTTTCCGGGACACAAAATCTATCTGCGTTTCGATTAACAGAATGGTTTTTGTTAAAAACAGATTTTGTTCATACGCTTTTTTTTATCCCTGTTACCGCACTCCTGCAGGCTTTTGAGTTCTACAGAAGCATAACAAAGTGCATTATACAGTCCTTCCCTGTCACTTGCCGCCGTGCGTTCCCGGAACAGAGCGCCGGCAAATTTGTCATACGCTTTTTCCCATATCCGTAATGGAATGTTTTCCGGTGAAGTTTCATACAATAATTTGAAAATATTCGTTTTGATATATCGTCTCATCCGATTGTTATTAAAAAATTACACAAGACAGTTCTGATGATATATGACCCGTTTTATGTAGTTCAACCTGAGAAACGATTAATTTCCATGTGTTTATCCTGCAATTTCAACCTGTTTCAATATGTTGCATGTCACATGCAAATTTTGACAGTCCGTCCCTGACGGTTTATCCGGGAGTCTTTGCTGCGAAAATATGCTCCGGAAACAGGTGAATATCTTGGAAGAACCGGCTATTTACGTTATTATGCAGTTATTATTCACAGGTATACGATTCACCCCATCCCATAATGACGCACGGAACCTTTATATTGCTCATTCTCCTGAATGTAAGCCAGTATGCTTCCCTGTGGTCAATGGTGTGACCCATTTCATTTTCGTGTCCGCTAATCACTGTAGAGGGACGGATGGCGGCAATGATTTCTTCCAGTGGCATCATCCAGCAGTGTGCCAGCAGAATGTCTGTTTTTACATGACTATGAATATCAGCAATCCATTTCAAATCTTCGTCATTAGATTGATCGCCGGTATGCATAACGGTTTTTCCTTCCGGTGTTACAATGGCATATATATTGTTTATCACCTCTCTTTGGTGCCCGGGAAAGACATGGAACGTAAGCTGTGTATTCGTGCCGGGCAAACCGACGGTTTCCGTCGTCATGGAAGCGCCTCGAACGGATTTGATATGTGGGGATACATTTTCCCACAGTCCGGGAGGAACAATGACAGGCTTGTTCTGTTCACAGAACATTTTCGCTACGTCAGGGTCGGCATGATCGCCGTGGGCATGAGTAACAAATAAAATGTCACACTGACTGACAAGCGACAGTATCAGCGAATCGTTAAGAAAAGGTCGTGTTCGGCTTCCGCCCCTGAACAGGTCGATACCAATGGTAATGGAAGGCGTCTGCACAATGAAGCCATGATTATAGACGCGGAAGAACCGTATCCCCCTTTTGGGTCTACCTTTTTCAAGTGCGTCAGCGAGCCTTTGCCCAACACATTTCATATAGCCGTAAAATGCCTCCCCGTTATCCAGGCGGGGATCATGCAGCAGGGCATCCAGTGCGGACAGCGCCAAACGGCGTTCGATACCTGCTTCCGGTATTGGCGGATGGGCATCCAGTACCTCAAAAACCTGTTCAAAGATAAGAGATGCCTGATCTTGAATATACTGTTCGCTATTATCCCAATACTCTAATTTCATCTGTGCCGACACTCCTGTTACACAAAATAAAGACTGCAATGCCAATATCAGGCCCAAAATACACACCTTTTTATTTCTGCGAGCGTAACTTTTTGTCGCACTGCCGGTCATAGGAACAGTCCGCAAACGGACTGTCCGAATCTGCTGCAATACAATTAATGATTCCATATAATCGAATTTAAACTTATATTTACGACGGTTTTGGGTACAAATAATCAGTAGTGTACTTTACTTCAAATTTTCCCGATTTCGAATCCAATACAAACACTTTAAATTTCCTGCCTCCTTCGTAAGCCCTGATAACGGTATGTCCCTGAGGCTTAACGATAGCATTAACCGCTTCACCAAGACTATTTTTCAGCCCTTTAAACATTCCGGTTGCAAAAATCAGCCGGTCATCCGGATAAATGGTTTTATCAATCATTCTGGTCAGGGTTTCGGGATGCGGATGTAAATAGTCCCACACGGGAATCACCATGACCCGAGGTTTCAAAGTACTGAGAAAGCGCACATTTGTCGTATCC
>JAIRKZ010000128.1 GCA_031259845.1 Tannerellaceae bacterium
GTCCAAGCGCACCCCCGTGGTGATTGCACAGATGCGCGACGCCGAAAAGGTGGCCGACCCCTACTTCCGCGAGCTGTACCGCACGCTCAAGGCCAACCCCAAAGTAACCAATGCCGACCGGCTCAGCAACTCCGCCTTCGACACCGGCTCGCCCGCCATCCTCATCTTCACCGGGGATGACAGCGGACGCACCGTCTACCTCGCCCTCCGCTGGGAAAACACCCGCGGCGAAAAAGGCCCCTGGAGCGACATAGCCATAGTTACCGTACCCTGAAACAGCTATATTATGAGAAAATATATAGTACCGGGACTACTGTCGTTATTTGCCCTGCTGCCTTTACAGGCCCGGCAGGGCATGCCCCGGCTGCAAAAACAGGGAACGGCTACACAGTTGATAGTAAACAACGAGCCTTTCCTTGTGCTGGGAGGCGAATTGGGCAATTCTTCCGCTTCGTCTGTAGAAGACATCCGGCGTATCTTTCCCAAACTGCAACGTATGGGCCTGAACACCGTGCTGGTTCCGGCGTATTGGGACTTGCTCGAACCTGAGGAGGGAACGTATGATTTTACGCTGATAGACGAGGCGGTTCATCAGGCCCGCCAAAACCGCTTGAAAGTAATCTTCCTCTGGTTTGGCGCCTGGAAAAACTCCATGAGTTGTTACGCCCCCTTATGGTTTAAGGAAAACTACCGGAAATACCCGCGCGCACATACGCAAACGGGCAAACCGCTCGAAATAGCAAGCTCCTTTTCCGAAAATGTATATCAGGCCGATAGCCGCGCCTTTGCCCGGCTGATGAAGCGCCTGGCCGCCATCGACAAAGAAGAAGCTACCGTGATTATGGTGCAGATAGAGAATGAAACAGGGATGCTGGAAGACGCCCGCGACTATTCGCCCGACGCTAACGAACGCTTTCACGCGCCCGTCCCGCAAGCGCTCACGGATTACCTGCTGGCAAACAAACAAACGCTCCACCCCCAAATGCTGGAGAAATGGGGAAAGCAGGGATACCCCCTCAAAGGAAACTGGCAGGAGGTATTCGGCGCCGATATTTACACAGACGAACTGTTCATGGCATGGTCGTACGCACAGTACGTAGAGCGGATGGCGCAAACAGCCCGCGCCATCCACAACATCCCCCTCTACGTAAATGCAGCCATGAACAGCCGCGGACGTATGCCGGGGCAATATCCCTCCGCCGGCCCGCTGGCCCATCTTATAGACGTATGGCATTGCGCCGCGCCTCACATAGACCTGCTTGCCCCGGATTTATACGACGAGGGTTTCACCGCCTGGGTAGCGCAATATAAATTGCACAACAACCCCCTCTTTATTCCCGAAATACGCCTGGCAGACAATAACGGGGTAAGGGCTTTCTACGTCTTTGGCGAGCACGACGCTATCGGCTTCTGCCCCTTCTCTATAGAAGACGCCCCAGACCACCCGCAAAGCCCGCTGATACAAAGCTATGCCCGGCTGAATGAACTAATCCCCCTGCTCGCCCGCTACCAGGGAAAAGGCCTCGCGAACGGATTGCTCTTCGACGAAAAGAACAGGGAACGCATCCTCTGGCAAGACGACTTGAAAATTACCTGCCGCCATTATTTCACCCTGCCGTGGGACCCGCGCGCTGCCAACGGAACTCCCTGGCCCGAAGGCGGAGGCATCCTGCTAAAGCTGAACAGAAACGAATACCTGGTAGCCGGAAGCGGCATCGTAATAGAATTTGAACACCGTAACGAAAAGAACGCCGTACCCCCCCAGCCCTTAGGCGAAGATGGCTTCACCGCAAACGGCGAAAATAAAGACAGGCGCAAAGCGGAAATGTGGAGCGGCCTGAGAGCCGGCATCGGTTCGGTAGACGAAGTGGCCATTAACGGCGACGCCTCTTTCCGCTATATCCGCCGCCTGAACGGAGACCAGGATCATCAGGGACGCCACGTACGCATCCCCTCCGGACAATTCAGCATCTTACATGTAAAACTATACGAATACAAGTAACCCCCTCACTCACTCTCTACAATGAAAAGACATAAACGAATCCTTTATTACCTCTTTGGTTTGTTACTCGCCGCCCCGCTGCCTGCCGCCCCGCGCTCGCCCGAAAGCCCGCGCCTGCCGCAGGCGGAAGCAGGGCTGAAGCTCCCCGCCCTGATTTCAGACGGGATGGTGCTACAGCGCGAACAGCCCGTCACCCTCTGGGGCACGGCAAAGGCCGGCGAAAGCATACAGGTGAAAATAGCGCAGCAACCGCCCTGTACAACCGTAGCCAACGCACAGGGAAACTGGCTCGTCTCCCTCCCCCCCATGAAAGCCGGCGGCCCCTACACCCTGCAAATAAACGGCCTTGAAGTAAAAGACGTATGGGTGGGAGACGTGTGGCTCTGCTCCGGACAGTCTAACATGGAGCTGCCGGTAAGCCGCGTAACCGACCTCTTCGCCGACGAGGTGAAGGCTTACAGCAATCCGCAGATACGCTACCTCAAAGCGCCTTACGCCTGCAACTTCCACAGCCCGCAGAGCGATATGCCGCGGGAAGCATGGAAGGCGCTGAACCAGGAAAATGTAATGGGATACGCCGCCTTATGCTATTTCTTTGCCAAAGCGATGTATGAAAAGAACGGCATCCCCGTCGGGATAATAAACGCCAGTTGGGGAGGAACGCCCGTGGAAGCGTGGATTAGCGAAGAAGGACTCAAAGACTTCCCCCTCTACCTGAACGACAAGCGAAGGTATGAAGACGACGCCTATGTAGCCCTGCTCAAACAGGCCGAAAGCCTCGGGCAATACCGCTGGGACGCCTCCCTCTATCGCGCCGACGCCGGGCTGCACGAACAGACGCCCTGGTATGCGGCCGGCTACGACGACGGCGGATGGGAGCAAACCGGGCTATTCTCCAGGGCGTGGGCAAGCAACGGACTGAACCCCGTCAACGGCTCGCACTGGTTCCGCAGGCAGGTAAACATACCGCCGTCCTGGGAGGGACGCGAAGCCGTCCTGCGCCTGGGCTGCATCGTAGACGCAGACTCTGTTTACGTAAACGGAACCTTTGCAGGAGCTACTTCTTACCAGTATCCTCCACGCATCTACACCCTCCCGGCAGGCCTGCTCAAAGCGGGGGATAATACGATAGCCATACGCCTCATCAGCAAAGCCGGCTATCCGCAATTCGTAGAAGAAAAGCCCTATAAGCTGCTCTGCAACGGCGAAGAGATAAACCTGGAAGGCCAGTGGAAACACCGCACAGGGGCCATCATGCCGCCAAGCCCCCCGCAAACCGCCTTCCACTACAAGGCTACCGGGCTATACAACGGCATGATAGCCCCCTTGCAGAACTATACGGTAAAAGGCGTAATATGGTATCAGGGCGAGTCTAATGTTTCGCGCCGCAACGAATATTACGCTTTGATGACGGCGCTCGTCAACGACTGGCGCAAGTTGTGGAACAAGAATCTGCCCTTTCTGCTCGTTCAGCTTGCCAATTTTATGGAACCGGCATTGTTGCAACAAAACAGCGGTTGGGCAGAATTGCGCGACATACAGCGGAAATTGTCGCAAACCGTTCCAAACACCGGATTAGTGGTGGCTATCGACGTGGGAGAATGGAACGATATTCATCCGCTGAATAAAAAAGAAGTGGGTAAGCGCCTCGCTTTGCAAGCCCGGAAATTAGTTTACGGGGAAAAAATCGTGAGCGAGGGGCCTGTATATCTGTCGCACCTTATTGAAGGAAACACAATCGTCTTGACATTTAAGCCCGAAACCGCCGATTTCGAGCAGGTTGATGAACTGAAAGGTTTTGCCGTTGCCGGAGCCGACGGGATTTTCAAACCGGCGAAGGCAAAAACAGACGGAACCAACGTAATTGTATGGAACGACGAAACCGTCGGCCCCGTGAAAGTCCGTTACGCTTGGGCAAATAACCCGGAAGGAGCTAATTTATACAACAAAGCAGGCTTACCGGCTTCACCTTTTCAAACGGAGTAATACCGGCAAACAGTAGTCTGGATTAAAATAACTCAACGAATATTTATGAAACATATAAAAATAATAAACCTGTTGATTTTCTGTTTTCTGACAGGATTCGCTGCCAAATCGCAGGAAGTTTTTTCTTTCGGCGTGGAAAAATTTGCGTTCACCGAAAAGAATGACGCTTATTTTCCATTGATAATAAACGGAAGACCGGCAAGCATCTGTTCCGACGCCGCCGATAAAGGTGTAAAGCGGGCGGTAAACGACTTATATAAAGATTTTCAGTCGGTAGCCGGGCAAGTACCGCAAGGATTCTTATCTTATGCCGTCATTATCGGTACTGTGGGCCAATCGGAAATGATTGACCGTTTGGCAAAAGAAGGCAAAATAAACCGCAACGATGTAGAGGGGAAAAACGAAAAATACATTATCCAAACCGTTGAAAACCCACGTCAAGACGTCGAAAAAGCCATAGTTATTGCCGGTAGCGACAAGCGAGGCACGATTTACGGCATTTACGAACTTTCACGACAGATAGGTGTATCTCCCTGGTACTGGTGGGCAGACGTGCCGGTTAAACATCAGGAAAACCTGTATGTAAAACCCGGAAAATACACCGACGGCGAACCGGCGGTAAAACTTCGCGGCATCTTCATCAATGACGAAGCCCCCGCCTTTCAAAACTGGTGCGTGGAAAAATTCGGCGGCGTCAATTCAAGCATGTATGAACATATGTTTGAACTCATCCTCCGCCTGAAAGGTAATTTCCTCTGGCCTGCCATGTGGGGAAACGCTTTTTTCGACGACGACCCGCGCAACGGTGAATTAGCCGATGAAATGGGTATCGTCATCGGTACAACGCACCATGAACCGCTCGGACGCGCTCACGACGAATGGAGGCGTTATGGCAAAGGCGCATGGAATTATGAAAAAAATCCCGAATTTTTACGAGAGTTCTGGAAAGGTGGTATGGAACGTATCAAAAATTACGAAAAGATAGTGACCATAGGAATGCGCGGCGATGGCGACGAACCGATGAGCGAAGGCGCCAATATCGCGCTTTTGGAAAAAATAGTGAAAGACCAACGGCAAATCATAGAAAAAGTAACCGGCAAACAAGCCGCTGAAACGCCGCAAGTCTGGGCTTTGTATAAAGAGGTGCAGGATTATTACGACAAAGGGATGCGTGTACCCGATGATATTACGCTGCTGCTTTGCGATGATAATTGGGGCAATGTACGCAAATTGCCGGATATAAACGCGCCCAAACGCAAAGGCGGCTACGGCATGTATTACCATTTCGACTACGTGGGCGCCCCTCGTAATTACAAATGGATCAATGTTACACAAATACAACGGACCTGGGAACAAATGAACCTTACGTATGTACATGGAGTAGATAAATTGTGGGTAGTCAACACAGGCGATTTGAAACCGATGGAATATCCCATCTCTTTCTTTTTGGATATGGCATGGAAACCTGAACGCTTTAACGCCCAAAACCTTAGTCAATGGACTGAAAAGTGGGCAGCAGAGCAATTCGGCGAAAAATACGCCAAAGACGCTGCCCGGATGTTGAACCTTTACACACAGTATAACGCTCGCGTGACGCCCGAACTGCTGGATGAGAACACATTCAGTCTCGAAAACTACAACGAATTTGAAACGGTAGTGAATGATTATAAAAATCTCGCACTCGACGCCTTGCGGCTTTACAACCTGATGCCAGCCGAATACAGGGATGCTTTCGACGAACTGGTTTTGTTCCCGATAAACGGGATGTGCAATCTTTACGAAATGTACTACGCTGTGGCCATGAACAAGCATTATGCAAAAAATTACGATCTGCGCGCCAATGTGTTTGCTGATAAAGTGAAAGAATGTTTTGACCGCGATTCCGTTTTGACCGTTCATTATAACAAGGAAATCGCCGGCGGCAAATGGGCGCACCAGATGGATCAGGTACGTATTGGATACACTTCATGGAACGATCCCCGGCATACTATTATGCCGAAAACAGAATACGTATATCGTGAAGAACCGAAAGAAAAACGATTCATCGAAACAGACGGTTCTATTTCAATGGAAGCCGAACATTTCGCCCGTTCTAAAGGAAGCGATAAAATCCGGTGGGAGATCATACCCGGGCTGGGAAGGACAAAATCGGGTGTAACTACTTTCCCGCAAAACGTTTATCCCGTAGAAAAAGAGCCGGTTTATATTGAGTTCGACCTGCAAGCAATTTCGGATGGCGATGTAGAGATACAGGTCTGGCTTGCTCCTACGTTAAACTTCAACGCCAACAACGGTTTGCGTTATGCGCTCTCGTTTGATGGAGGCAAAGAAGAAATCGTGAATTTCAACGGTCATTATCGCGGCGAACTCGGTAAATGGCAGGGACAGCGTATCATCCAATCCATAAGTAAAATGAAAATAAACAGTACGGGTAATCATACGCTGCGAGTCCGGGCGCTGGAAGCGGGCATTGTATTCGAAAAAATAATATTGAACTTCGGCGGATTAAAACCTTCTTACCTCGGCGCTCCGGAAAGTCCGTACGTAAACACACATCCTTTAAAACAATTTGAACATGACAAATCAACCGGAAAACATAGATAAGGGCTTCTACAAACTTTCATGGCTGGAACGTATCGCTTTCGGATCAGGCGATATGGCGCAGAATTTTATTTACCAGACGGTAACGACCTATTTGCTGTTTTTTTACACCAATGTTTACGGGCTGAATCCTGCCTTTGCCGCCGCCATGTTTCTCGGTGTACGGATTATTGATGCAATATGGGACCCGGTTCTTGGCGCTTTAGTTGATATGTCGTCTACCCGTTTCGGCAAATATCGCGGATGGATGTTGATTATGGCTCTTCCGCTCACGGCGCTTATGATACTCTGTTTTGTCGTTCCCGATTTCAGCAAAACAGGGAAAGAAGTGTATGCCTGCATTACTTACGTTGCCCTTTCGATCGTTTATACTACCGTGAACGTACCTTTTGGCGCCTTGAACGCCGCTCTCACCCGCGACCAGCAAGAAATTACAATTCTTACCACCGTGCGAATGTGGCTCGTAAACGTAGCGCAGGTGGCGATAACTTACGGAGTGCCCACTATTGTCATCGCTTTTTCAGGCACAATGGATACTCCCGAAGCGCGTGGCGGCTGGCTATCTACAATTATTATTTACGGAGTTGTGGGATTCGGCGCATTGCTTTTTTCTTTTTCCGGCACCAAAGAACGGGTGCTCATCTCGAAAGAAGACGCTGCCAAAGTGAGGATAACCGACCTGTTTACGGAACTGAAAAATAATCCGCCATTAGTTATACTTTCGCTGATATTCATCACCGCTTTCGGCATTATGGCTATCGGAAATTCGGCAGGAACTTATTTCATAAAATACAATATCGGCAACGAAAACTGGGTGGGTCTTTTCAATGTCATCTCAGCTTTGCCTGCGCTCCTGATACTTCCGTTTATACCTTGGCTACGGAAGAAACTCGGCAAAAAGAGACTTCTTTACTTTTCCCTTGTCGTTTCATTCATCGGATATGCCGGATTATTCGTACTTCCGGCAAGCAATATCACAATCATCTTTATGGCTCAAACCGTGCGTTCAATCGGATTTTGTATCGCAGGCGCTTTTATCTGGTCGCTGATACCCGAAGCGATTACCTATGGAGAATGGAAAAGCGGTAAACGTATTTCCGGCATTGCCAATGCGCTTATTGGATTTTTCTTCAAATTCGGATTGGCGCTCGGTGGCTTTGTGCCGGGGATGGTACTTGCCCAAAGCGGTTTCAACGCCGATATACCTATACAAAGCGATGCCGCCCTGCTGGGTATCCGGCTTATACTGGGAGCCATTCCGGGTACGCTTGTTCTGGTACTGATGTTTATTGTGTCGAAATATAATCTCACCGATACACAGTTGATAACATACGGAGAAGAAATCGAAACACGAAACCGGAATAAAAATCATATCAACCATCACTCATAATTCAACTACTTACGTATGAAAACATATTATTTTACACTTATCTTATCCGGTTTTTTGATAGCCGGATGCGAAACACAAAGCGAAACAGTTGCACTAAAGACCGTGTTGAAAGAGAAATTTTATATAGGAACGGCATTAAGCGTCGCGCAATTCACCGGCATAGATACGTTGTCGGAACGGGTAGTGAAAGAACATTTTTCGGCGATCGTACCCGAAAACTGTATGAAAAGCATGTTCCTCCAACCTGTTGAGGGCGAATTTTTTTTCGATGAGGCCGACAAGTTTGTCGCTTGGGGAGAGGCAAACAGCATGTGGATAACGGGCCATTGCCTTGTCTGGCATTCGCAAGCCCCACTCTGGCTTTGCGTAGATGAAAAAGGCGAAAACGTGTCGCCGGAAATACTGAAAGAACGACTGCAAAACCACATCGCCACCGTGGTCGCCCGTTACAAAGGGCGCATCAAAGGCTGGGATGTGGTGAATGAAGCCATTCTTGAAGACGGCTCCTACAGGAAAAGCGCGTTTTATGAAATCCTGGGCGAGGAATTTATCCCCCTCGCCTTTCAATACGCCCACGAAGCCGACCCGGAAACCGAACTCTATTACAACGATTACAACATGAATTATCCGGGCAAGCGGGCATCTGTGGTGAAGCTGATCAACACCCTGAAAGAAAGAGGTATCCGGATAGACGCCGTAGGTATGCAGGGACACCTGGGAATGGATCATCCCGACATCCGCGAATTTGAAGAAAGCCTTCTTGCCTTTGCCGCTACAGGCGTAAAAGTGATGATCACCGAATGGGATATGAGCGCCCTGCCCACCGTGCAACAAGGAGCCAACGTATCCGACACGACGGCCTACCGGCAAATGCTGAACCCCTATCCCGTAAGCCTGCCCGACAGCGTATCCGGTGCATGGAACAGCCGGATGAGCGCCTTCCTCCGGTTGTTTATCAAACATGCCGGCGTAATCACCCGCGTAACGGCATGGGGCGTATCCGACGGCGATTCGTGGAAAAACGACTGGCCGGTGAAAGGACGCCGCGACTACGCACTCCTCTTCGACCGCAATTATCAGCCCAAACCCTTTATAAAAGAACTGCTTTTACCGGAACAATGATCGGGGATGTATGCCACAGGAGCATATGGACGCCGCATGATTCATGCGAAAGCTAAAACAAAAATTTCACTCCATTATGAAGAAAGAAATGAGATACCTGGTTCCGGGGGATTATATGGCCGACCCCGCCGTACATGTGTTTAACGACAGGCTATACATCTACCCTTCCCACGACTGGGAGAGTGGCATACCGGAAAACGATAACGGCGACCACTTCAATATGAAGGACTATCACGCGTTTTCAACAGACGATGTGATGCAGGGAGAGATAAAAGACCACGGCGTAGTATTGGCCGTGGAAGATATTCCCTGGGCAGGGCGGCAATTATGGGATAACGACGTCGCCCGGAAAGACGGAATGTATTACCTTTATTTCTCCATGAAAGACAAGAACGACATTTTCCGTATCGGAGTAGCGGTGAGCAATCGTCCCGAAGGTCCGTTCGTACCCCAGCCCGATCCGATAAAGGGAAGTTACAGCATCGACCCCGCTATTCTGGACGACGGAGACGGCAATTACTATCTGTATTTCGGCGGGCTTTGGGGCGGACAGCTGCAACGCTATCGCGACAACAAGGCGCTGGAATCCGCCGCTTTCCCGGAGGATAACGAACCGGCCCTGCCTGCAAGAGTAGCGAAGCTCGCCCCCGGCATGCTCGAATTTGCAGAAGAACC
>JAIRKZ010000191.1 GCA_031259845.1 Tannerellaceae bacterium
AGGATGCTTGCCTTCAGAACAAGCTCGCCTCCGGGTGGTATGTCCTGTTTGGGATATTCAACTGAAGTACAGCCACAGGTGGGGATACGTCATCCATACCGAAAGGATAACGTCCTGTGTTGCGAATAGTAAACTCGGCACTTTGGGGGTTTGCCTGGGGAAAGGAGCCTAAATCAACCGCTAAGGGCAACGCTTCTACCGTTGTTTGCTCACCGGCAACCGCCGCTTGCTCTGTATGACTTACCTGATTCAGATACAATTCTTTTATCTTTGGATGGTGAATTGGATTTCCAAGTACCACCACCTTATTTTCTTTATCCAGCAGAAAGGTTTGATAATTTATATTTTCAGGAAAATGATTGAGGCTGTTTAATGCATCTTCCCGGTCAATCACCACCGGCAAATCAAACCGGTACTGCGTCATTGCAACCTGCACGTCCCTCAAATTATGAGGATGCAAATAGAACAGGAAAGGCGTCCGGCCTCCGCTTGCCGAATCGATCGAAGCCATGAACTCTTTCCATTTCGTCAACTGCAATTGGCAGGATGTGCAGCCGGTGGGATTCATGTATACCAACACTTTAAATTCCGATTCCTCTGCCTGGAAATCGACCGTATCCGTTACATAACGGGTGAAAACAGGATTTTGAGGGAAAATAATCTGTTTGCCATACCATGCTGCAATCAGACGGGTCGCATCTTCTTTTCCGTCCCTGCTTTTGCAAGCCAGTAAGGATAGAAATACGCATACTGTGTAAGAAGCCTGCTCATCTCGCAAATGTCATTTTAACAGGATTAGTAATTATTTACAAACGTAATGAAAATAGGTCAGTGCCCCGACAAATAAATTGACATAAAAAAACGCCGTGCTTCTTTTTGATGCGATCCGCGCCTGTCCGGCAACCTGCGTTCGGGGATAAGCGTGTTTTATTGCCGGTATGCTGAATAAGTAACAGCGAGTTCCTGTCCGTTTAATCTTTCCACAATTGTGAGCCGGCCTTTCCACAATTGTGAGCCGCTCGTTTCACAGGGGTGGGGCGCTCGTTCCACAATTGTGGAAAGGTTAAACGGATGCAATGAAAACATAAAACTTCTATGAATCAGTCAATAAAATTATACGTTGCCACGAATAGCTTCTCCACAGATTTGAACAGACGCTCATGGCAAGCTTCTGCAACCATAAAAGGTGTTACGATTAATTAACAAACATATTTTATTAAATACTTGGTATATTGGGAAATATTGCCTTGGTTTGTGATATCAAAATAATATCAAACATCAATCATTATGGAAACACAGGAAAAAAAATTTACAGGAATTAAATTTTCGGCATTTTCGGCTATTGCGATAGCCTTGGTTTTAGCGCTTATCATACTGGGAATATGTATCTATGAAAAGGGACCTGTCTTCTTTACATTCGGTTCTTTGATTGTTTTTCTGACATTCATTGTGCTGGTCAAAGGACTTATTATCATTGAGCCTAACAATGTGCGTGTAATGGTGCTGTTCGGACGGTATAAAGGTACGCTGACCGAGAACGGGTTCTTTTGGGTGAATCCTTTTTTGAGTAAAAGAAAAACGACTCTACGCGCGCGCAATTTGGATATCAAGCCTATAAAGGTGAATGATAAAATGGGCAACCCTATTATGATTGGAGCCGTATTGGTATGGAGGATAAAGAATACTTACAAGGTGATGTTTGATATTGCGTCAGGGCCAACTGATTTTGTGCAGATACAAAGCGATGCTGCTCTACGCCAGGTAGCGGGTATGTATGCTTATGATAATAACGATAAAGACGCCATAACCCTGAGGTCGGACAGCGATGAAGTGAGTCAGCGCCTGGAAGATGAACTCAATAGCCGTATAGCCATCGCTGGTATTGAAGTGATAGAAGCGCGCATCAATTATTTAGCGTATGCTTCCGAGATAGCCGGCGTGATGCTGCGCCGCCAGCAGGCCGACGCCATTATCGCCGCCAGGGAGAAAATAGTGGAAGGCGCCGTAAGCATGGTGCAATTAGCGCTTGACAGGTTAGCGAAAGAAGAAATCGTACATCTTGACGAAGACAAGAAGGCGGCCATGGTGAGCAACCTGTTAGTCGTTTTATGCGCAGATGAGGCGGCGCAACCCGTTCTGAACACCGGAACGCTGCATCATTAAGTTGTAAGCAGACGGTACGATAATGGGATATAAAAAAGAAATGGCAAAGAAAGAAAATACGACTAAGAGTTTTATCCTCCGTATGGATGCGGACATGATGGAAGCCATCGAAGCCTGGGCAGCCGACGAATTTCGCAGCGTCAACGGACAAATACAGTATATTCTTGACCAGGCATTACATAAAGCGGGAAGGAGGAAAGGGAAGAAAAAAGAGTAGGAACAGAAAGAAAACGAATCGCTTAACTGTTTAACCGCCTGGCAGCTTTAACTACTTCGGTCGCGCCAATATGTTAATAATATGCAATAATCAGTACCTTGTGATACAAAGTATTTATTAGAAATATATATTTGCGGCTGTTACGCAGGAAAAAAAAGATTACCGGGATGTAACTATTTGTGTGTATTATTCGTCTAACATAAGTAAAGAAACTATAACTGTATCATGATTATTCAACTGAAAGACATTAACAAAACGTACTTTAACGGAGCCCCCCTGCATGTGCTGAAAGGTATTGATTTAGAGATTGAACAAGGCGAGATGGTATCTATCATGGGTGCGTCGGGTTCAGGCAAATCAACCCTTTTGAATATTTTAGGCATATTGGATACCTATGATACCGGCGTATATAAATTAGCCGGGCAGTTTATTCAGGATTTGAGCGAGAGCCGGGCTGCCGAGTTGCGCAACAGGTTAATAGGATTTATCTTCCAGTCGTTCAACCTGATTTCTTTTAAAAATGCCGTCGAAAATGTGGCGTTGCCCCTCTATTACCAGGGCATTAAACGAAAGAAAAGGAATGCCATAGCGATGGATTATTTGGATATGGTAGGGCTGGCCAACTGGGCGGAACACATGCCGAACGAATTATCGGGCGGGCAAAAACAGCGTGTGGCTATTGCACGCGCCCTGATTGCCAGGCCGCAGGTTATCCTGGCCGACGAACCTACGGGAGCGCTCGATAGCGTAACGACAGTAGAAGTAATGGAGCTTCTCCGCCATGTAAATCAGGAAGGGATGACCATGATTATCGTAACCCACGAACAATCCGTAGCCGACGCCACCGACAAGATTATCCGCCTGAAAGACGGCGTTATTGAACGGATAGAAACAGTGCCTCAGTATGTTTGAATTTGACAGCCTCCGTGAAATATCGAGTACGATGAAAAAGAATAAGCTTCGTACCTTTCTTACCGGCTTTTCGGTGGCATGGGGGATATTTATGCTGATTGTTCTGTTAGCCGCCGGCAACGGATTGCGCAACGGGATTGTCTACAATTTCCGTAATATGGCCGACAATATGGCGAATTGCTGGTCGGGTTACACCAGCCTCCCCTACAAAGGATTTCTGCCCGACCGGAGAATCTATTTCACGGAAGAAGATGTATATGCGATTAAACGGCATTTCCCGGAAGTAAGCCTTATCTCTCCCGTTAATTACCGGAATGATACGATCACTTTCAACAAAGAATACCTTACAGGGGGCATAAGCTCCGTACACCCTGATTACAATTCAATTGTATACCTGCCCGTCCTTGCCGGCAAAGGGCGTTTTATCAATACGGTTGATTTGATGCAACGCCGGAAGGTAGTAGTGTTAAGTCCCCGTATGGCCGAGGTGCTTTTCCGCGACTCCATCGAGCCGCTCGGCAGCCATGTGAAGATAGGAAACCTGATGTTTCAGGTGATAGGCATTTACCAGGATGAAGATAAGAGTAATGACGCGCCGGCATATATCCCTTTCAGTACAGGGAGATTATTATATGACAATGCCAACCGGATAAGGAACATCCGCTTCGCGCTTACAGGTATAAATACCGAAGAAGCGGAAGAGGCTTTTAGTGAACAGTTCCGCCATTTTATGGCCCGCCGGCACCAGTTCGACCCGGAAGACAAAAATGCGGTTGGCATGTGGACTACCGGATCGGAGTTTCGGATGTGGCAAGGCATGAATAACGGGATTGCTTTGTTTATCTGGATTGTAGGCATCGGTACGCTTATGGCCGGGATTGTGGGCGTAAGTAATATCATGCTGATTACGGTAAGGGAACGAACCCGGGAGTTTGGCATACGCAAGGCGATAGGCGCCAAGCCATCGTCCATACTTGGGCTGATTATCGTTGAATCGGTATTGGTAACAGCCGTTTTCGGATACATCGGACTGGTATTGGGTATCGGCCTTACGGAGATGGTCAATTATGGAATGGAAATGGCCGGCGCCGGCGCATCGGGCGGCGGCAATCCCGGAGAAGGCACAACCGTATTCCGCAACCCCACAGTGAACCTGGGGATTGCCATGGCCGCTACGGGCGTATTGATTGTGGCCGGCGTGCTGGCCGGCTACTTCCCGGCGCGCAAAGCAACGAAGATTACAGCTATTGAAGCAATAAGGGCAGACGAATAAATAAAGCAAGAGTATGTTCGATTTAGACAGATGGGTAGAAATATGGGTTACCATCACCCGGAATAAAACACGTAGTTTACTTACCTGCTTCGGCGTTTTCTGGGGGATACTGATGCTGGTTATCCTGCTGGGCTCAGGTACGGGGATGAAGAATGGCATCCTGGGAAACTTTAAAGGTTTCGCCACCAATTCACTGTTCTTCTATACCGACCGGACAAGCGAGCCTTACAAAGGCTTTAACAAAGGCCGCCAGTGGAACATGCGAAACCGCGACGTAGAAGGCATCATACGGAATGTAACTGCCGTAGAAGACATCTCGCCGATTATTTTTGGGAGTAGCGGCGACAAGAACATTGTCTACGGCCAGTTGACCGGCTCTTATAGTGTAAAGGGTATGTTGCCGGGATACTTTAACATCGAAACGCAGGAGCTTCTTTACGGCAGGCTGATTAACGACATAGATATACGGGAAAAACGGAAAGTTTGCCTGATAGGCAAGCAAGTGAATGAAACCCTCTTCCGCAATCAAGACCCCACCGGTAAATACATCCGCGTAAACGGCCTGTACTACCAGGTGGTGGGCGTAGTTAAGCCAAGGTCGTCTAATATCAATATCGGCGGGCGCTCGGAAGAATCGGTATTCCTTCCTTTTTCCACCATGCAGCAAACGCTCAACCAGGGAGATATCCTGCATATCCTTTGCATGAGCGTAAAGGCCGGTTATCCGATTCAGGGCGTAATAGACGAAGTGAGCGCTATATTAAAAGCGCAGAACGAGATTGCGCCAAGCGATCCGCAGGCCGTGGGTATTGTCAACCTGGCGGCACAGTTTGCCACCTTCAATATGTTGTTCGTAGGGATTGACATACTGGTATGGCTCGTGGGCATGGGCACTTTGCTGGCCGGCGTGATTGGCGTAAGTAATATTATGATGGTTACCGTAAAAGAACGGACAAAGGAAATAGGCGTTCGCCGCGCTTTGGGAGCCAAGCCGCTTACGATTATTTCGCAGGTAATGAGCGAGAGCCTGGCGCTCACCTCTCTGGCCGGATTGACCGGCTTGAGCCTGGGAGTGTTCCTGCTCGACGTTGCGAATAAACTGCTTGCGGCAAACGCCTCGTCGAGCAACGGCATTACTTTCTTTGAGAATCCTGAAGTACATATCCAGACAGCCGTAGCTGCAACGGCGGTGCTCCTGTTTAGCGGCCTGCTGGCGGGATTGATACCGGCCTGGCGGGCGATGCAGATTAAAGCGATAGATGCAATCCGTGAAGAATAACAATAAAATAGCAACAATAGAATTATGAAGAATCGTCTTTGGAAAAGAATCCTGCGAATAATTTTGTTAGTATTTGTAGGCGCCGCAGTACTCGGAACGTTTTATTTCTTATGGAAAAAATCCCGCCCGGTGATAACCGTATATGAAATTGTAACGCCTGAACCGGGAACGGTTGAAACAAAAACAGTAGCTACCGGCAATGTAGAACCCCGGTTTGAAGTAATGATCAAACCGCAGATTTCGGGAATTATCTCCGAACTGCTGAAAGAAGCGGGGCAAATGGTGAAAGAAGGCGAAATCATCGCCCGCGTAAAGGTTATACCGGAAATGGTGCAACTCAACAGCGCCGAGTCGCGCGTAAACCTGGCGGAAATATCCCTGAAGCAACTGGAAGAGATATTTAAGCGCGATGAAGCGCTTTTCAAACAGGGAGTCATTGCGCAGGAAGAGTTTGATATTTCGCAAGCCAATTACCTGAAAGCAAAAGAAGAGCGGGCCAATGCCCAAAACGCCCTGGAAATTATCCGCGACGGCATTGCCAAAAATTCAAAAGTAGCCAGCACAACGCAAATCCGCAGTACGATTACAGGTATGATATTAGACGTTCCTGTAAAGGTGGGTAATTCCGTTATCCAGTCGAACAATTTTAACGATGGAACCACGATTGCATCGGTAGCCAATATGAACGACCTTATTTTCAGGGGAAACGTAGACGAAACGGAAATTGGCCGCATTAACGAAGGGATGCCGATTAAACTAACGATTGGAGCCATGGAAAGCCGGGTTTTTGATGCAGTGCTGGAATATGTTTCTCCTAAAGGAGTGGAAAAGAACGGCGCTATTCAATTTGAGATTAAAGCGGCGGTGACTATCCCGGAAGATGCTTTTATCCGCGCGGGCTATAGCGCTAACGCAGAAATCGTGCTGAAACGGGCGGAAAATGTATTGACTATTCCCGAAAGCGCCGTAGAATTTATCGGCGATTCGGCTTTCGTACAACTTGTCAGGCAGGAAATGCCCGAACAGGTATTTGAGAAACATGCCATAAAAGCCGGCCTGTCCGACGGCATTAAACTTGAAATACAGGAAGGATTAACAGCGAACGACAGGATACGCGGCGCCGTTGTTGACGCAGGTAAGAAATAAAAAGTCATAAGTCGTAAGTTGAAAATGGATATGAAAAAAGGTGACAGAATTAATATGAAGGTTCTCCTGAGGGGGCTTTTGGGGGGGATGGCTTTTATGCTTGTTTTTCCGTCTTTACAGGCGCAAACAAAACAATGGACATTGGAAGAATGTATCCGGTATGCCATCGAACATAATATAAACCTGAAACAGCAGGAGCAACAACAGCAACTAAGTGAAATTGCCGCTAACACCAGCAAAAACAGTTGGCTACCCAACTTCAATGCTTCTGTTGGCCAGAATTTCAGCTTTGGCCGCATACAGAGCGCCGACGGGACAATCAGCAGCCGCAATGGGGCAAATACTTCTTTTGGGGCGCAGATACAGATGCCGGTGTTCAACGGACTGAGAATACCCAATGATATAGCGGCAAAGAAACTCAATCTGCAGGCTGCCATGGCGTCTCTTGAAAAAGCAAAGGATGATTTGGCTATCAATATCGCCTCTTATTACGTACAGGTTCTTCATAATAAAGAGATATTGAAAATTGCCCAATTGCAGGTAGAACTCGTAGGCGAACAGGTGGCGCGGACGGAAGCCCTTGTGAATGCAGGCAAGGCGCCGCTTTCGCAATTATACGACATCAAAGCCCAGTTGGCAAAAGATGAAGTAAGTATGACTGAAGCCCAAAACAATGTGAATTTAGCTTTGCTTGACTTAAAACAAAGCCTTGAACTGGAACGCGAATCTACAAGCTTTGAAATACATGCCCCCCAGTTGGACGATGCGGTGGAAACCTGTATGGGAAGCATCCTCCCGCCGGATAACATCTATAACAACGCCGTTGCCGTCAAACCGCAAATCAAAGAACAGGAGTATTTGCTCGAAAGCCAGAAGAAACAACTGAAAGTGGCGCAAGCCGATTATTTCCCACAACTGAATCTGAACGCCGGATACAGTTCGGGCTATTATTACTTTTATTCGGGCCTGACAGGAACCGGAGCAAACCGGAGTTTCAGCAAGCAGTTCAGCGACAATTCACAGGAAATGATAGGCCTTACCCTTTCCATCCCCGTCTTCAATCGTTTCCAGGTGCGTAACAGCGTGCGTTCGGCGCGCGTAAACATCGTCAATCGTGAGTTGCTGGTGGAAAACTCAAAGAAAGCGCTGTATAAAGAAATCCAGCAAGCCTATTACAATGCAGTAGCGGCACAAGAGAAATACGCCTCATCCGGCAAATCCGTTATAGCAAGCAAAGAAGCCTTCAGTTATGCCGAAGAACGCTATGCCGCCGGCAAAAGCACAGTCTTTGAATACAATGAAGCAAAGACAAAATACGCCCAAAGCCTCTCCGGGCAAGTGCAATCCAAGTATGATTTTATTTTCCGGGCCAAGATATTGGATTTCTATAACGGCACGCCAATAGCGCTTTGATTTTTTTCATTTATGTGCTCTTTTATTTAAGTAGAGACCGATGCGAAAGCGTTGTCTCTACTTAATTTATAAGGTATATTCTATTTTATCAAATGTATAGCCCTGCGATCCTTTTTGCTGTACGGTAATTGCTTTCTGTTCATTTCGTGATGATTGCAGGATGATGGCAAAACTGAAACCGGTTACTGTTTCTCGTCATACCTGGTTAATCCTTCATCTACAGCGTAAATTTCTCCATTGATATATTGATTGTTATCGTTTGTTTTATCTACTACTCCGGCAATGATAAAGTCTTCAGTATTCAGGGATATTTCTATCTCGCCTCCTTCATCATCACTGCACGAGGTTATACTAAAGGAGCAAAGGGCAAAAAATGCCGTCATCAATACATTCGTCAGCTTCATATCTTTCTTGTTTTTTTTTAATTAGTAAATACAGAATTGGCGGATAAATTACGTTGTTCATCATAGCGCTTTAAGAGGACTGTGTTTGAGAGAGGCGTTATCCGGCATGAAAAACAGAGCAAAGGTGACAAAAAACCAAATTGTGGAGCCAATCCCGGCGATTTTTATCCTGAAAACCGGCCGTCCGGGGTATGTGGTGGTAAGAGCTTTGGGCGCATCCCCTCCCTCTGCCTCGTCGCCGGTTGCCCCTCCGCTCGTTGTCCGGGCTTTTCGCTGCAATCCCTTGCACAAGCTGCCTTTAAATCCGAAACCAGAGGCTTTCCGGTCACCCCTCCGCCCTTTCCGGTCAATCCCCCAGGCTTTATGGTCAATCCCCCGGTCTTTATTTGCCGCCATTGGGGCTTTATTTGCTGTCATTGGAGGCTTTATTTGCCGTCATTGAGGCTTTATTTGCTGTCATTGGGGCTTTATTTGCCGTCATTGGAGGCTTGTCATTGGAGCTTTGTTTGCTGTCACCGGAGCTTTATTTGCTGTCACCGGAGCTTTGTTTGCTGTCACCGGAGCTGTGTTTGCTGTCACCGGAGCGTTTTGTGCTGTCACAGGCGCTGTGTTTGCTGTCACCGGAGCTTTGTTGGCTGTCACCGGAGCTTTGTATGCTGTCACCGGAGCTTTGTTTGCCGTCGCCGGGGCTTTGTTTGCCGTCGCCGGAGCTTTGTTTGCCGTCGCCGGAGGTTTGTTTGCCGTCGCCGGAGCTTTGTTTGCCGTCGCCGGAGCTTTGTTTGCCGTCGCCGGAGGCTTGTTTGCCGTCGCTGAGGCTTGTTTGCCGTCACCGAGGCTTTACTGTCAATCTTTAAGGCTTTATTTTTGGCCCTCGTGGCCTTGTTTTTGGCCTTTGGAGCTTTGTTTTGGCTCCTGGGGCCTTGTTTTTGGCTCCTGGGGCCTCGTTTTTGGCTCCTGTGGCCTCGTTTTTGGCTCCTGTGGCCTCGTTTTTGGCCCCTGGAGCCTTGTTTTTGGCTCCTGGGGCCTCGTTTTTAATCTTTTAAGCCTTATTTACGGTAGTAAAGATACGATTGTTTTGTATGTAAACCTAAGGGGCGGTTGTTTTTTATGTTAATTTTTTCCTGCGCGGGGCGTCAATGTCAATCCGGTTCGTATTCATACCGCGTCATCCCCGCCTGGTTACATCCCCATACCGGGTTGTAATTAATGACTTCCATCAATAATTCCCCCCTGTACGTTTTGCGAAACAGCGAGCAGTCATTACCGATAGCGGTTTCCGTTAAACTGTTCCACCTGTCGTAATAATGGAAGCGTTTGCTTAGTTGTGTATGATTGTTGTAATGCAGCAACAGCCAGTCGGCGTTGTAATATTCCAGCCTGGTTTCCCGTCCCTTTTCGTCATATATATGCTTTGTGTATTTATATTCATTCGGGTCTCTGACGTTGCCCGATATGCCATATTCCCCGGACATCATATACTGGCGGGTTAAATTATTCCGGTCATCGTATTCATGGTTTATTGAATGAATATACGAATTGTCATATCCGTTGAATACCTCTTCTTTTGTGAGCTGGCCGGCGGTATAATGAAATATGGAATACAGGCCAAGCGTGAGATTGGGCGCTGCACCGTTATAAATATTTTGCCTGACCAGGCTGTTTCCCTGCCAGATATATATCTTGTACATATAAATTTGTCTGGGGGGATGATAGCTGTGATACGTTAGTGGAATTTGAGGATGAACAGTGTATCATTCTCGCTATTTCAGGAAACGCCTGTATGTGAACTGTTGCGTTTGCCAGGGCTGCGTGCGTGTTCTGCTTAATAATTCTTACCTTTGCGGGTAAACAGATGAGCTTTATGAATTGGACACAGTTACTTTCAGGGAAACGTTTGGGGATGGAGGAGTATAATGAGCGGAAGCACCGGCGCACCGATTTCCAGCGGGATTACGACCGGCTGATTTTTTCGTCGCCTTTCCGTCGGTTGCAGAATAAGACGCAGGTATTTCCGTTGCCCGGCAGTATTTTTGTACATAACCGGCTTACGCATAGCCTTGAGGTGTCTTGCGTGGGGCGTTCGCTGGGCAATAACGTATCCAGGAGCCTTATGGAGAAATATCCGGGCGGAAGCGTTAACTTTCCCGAGACAGGTTCTATCGTGTCGGCGGCCTGCCTGGCGCATGATATGGGGAACCCGCCTTTCGGGCATTCCGGCGAACGGGCTATTTCGGGCTATTTTTCCGAAGGCAACGGGAAGGCGCTTGAAGGCAAGGTGCGCAGCGAAGGAGGGCGCTGGGAAGATTTCATCCACTTTGAAGGCAATGCCAATGCAATGCGTTTGCTCACGCACCAGTTTATCGGGCGGAGGAAGGGCGGCTTTGCGCTTACGTACTGTACGCTGGCCTCTATCGTGAAATATCCCTATCCATCGGTTCTGTCGGGCGAGAAGGGCAAGTTTGGTTTCTTTCAGTCGGAAGAAGATACCTACGGGCAGATAGCCTCCGAGCTGGGTATCCATACCCTTGGCGCCGGGGCTGCCCGCTACATCCGCTATCCCCTGGTTTATTTAGTGGAAGCGGCCGACGATATCTGCTACCAGCTGATGGATATAGAAGACGCCCATAAGCTCCGCCTCTTAACCAATGAAGAGACGACGGGGCTTTTGCTCGGCTTTTTTGAAGGAGACAGGCTGCGGCATGTAACGCAGGTGATGCGTATGGTAGACGATTTCAACGAACGGGTGGCTTACCTGCGTTCGGGCATTATCGGCTTGCTGGTAGACGAATGTTCGCGCGTTTTCCTCGAAAACGAAGAACGTATCCTTGCGGGCGCATTTGGCGGCACGCTGATTAAGGAAATCAGCGAACCGCTCAGGAAGGCCTATGCCGCCTGTTCAGAAGTGGCTTGCGCCAAAATATACAAGGCAAAGGAGGTATTGGATATCGAACTGGCCGGTTATCATATCTTCAGCCATTTAATAGACAGCCTTACGGAGGCCGTTACCCATCCCGCAAGCGCTTACAGCAAACTGCTGTTGCAGCGTATCCCGGAGCAATACGACACGAAGGCTCCTTCTACTTATGGGAAGATACAATGCGTTTTAGATTATATTTCGGGCATGACGGATGTTTATGCGCTTGACCTGTACCGGAAGATTACCGGCATGAGCCTGCCCGATGTATGATGAATCAATATTCTTCGCGGTATTTGTTTTCGTCTTTGTCTTTCAGGATGCTGAGGTAGCTTTTATAGCGCGAGGGGCTTATGCGCTGTTCGCCCAGCGCTTTGAGCACGGCGCATCCGGGTTCGTGGCGGTGCGTGCAATTGCCGAATTTACAGCCGGCTGCCAGGGCGAATATTTCGGGGAAATAGTGTGAAATCTCGGCGTCTTCCATTTCTATCGTGCCAAAGCCTTTGATGCCGGGCGTATCAATCAGGTAGCCGCCGCCGGGGAGCGATATCATTTCGGAGAAAGCGGTGGTGTGCATTCCTTTGTTGTGATACTCGGAGATATGGCCGGTCTTCAGGTGGGCGCCGGGGGCCAGATGGTTAATGATGGTAGACTTTCCTACGCCCGAATGGCCGGACAGGAGGGTTATTTTATTTTTCAGCTCCTCTTCCAGGCGGTTCATCCCTTCGCCGGTTCTGGCGCTTAGCCTCAGGCAGGGATAGCCGATGCCTGCGTAGAGTTCCGTCAGCCTGTCTTGCGCTTCCTTTTCTGCGCCCTGGAAACGGTCTGTTTTATTAAAAATCATTTTTACGGGCACGTTGTAAGCCTCGGCCGTTGCCAGAAAGCGGTCTATGAATACCGTTGTTGTAACGGGGTAATTTACGGTTACAATCAGCATCGCCTGGTCTAAATTAGCGGCAATGATGTGTGACTGCCTGGAAAGGTTCGAGGCTCTCCGTATGATATAGTTCTTCCGGTTTTCTATTTCAGTGATGAAGGCTGTTCCTTCCCTGTTGATTTCGACGGTAACCCTGTCTCCCACGGCTACGGGGTTGGTGGTGCGTATGCCGCGCAAGCGGAAATTGCCTTTTATTTTGCTTTCGATATCGCGCCCGTCTCCGGCCCTTACCGTATACCAGCTGCCTGTATTCTTAATAACTAAGCCCTTCATAGTAGTTGAGGATTGGGAATTGGGAAGGGGGAAGGCAAGCGGAGGAGGCTCCCGGCGCCCAATTCCCGGTTAAATTTATACCGTCATTATTTCTTTTTCTTTTGCGGCGTAGAGTTCGTCTACCCGTTTGATGAATTTGTCGTGTATTTTTTGCACTTCGCCTTCAGCGTCTTTTTCCGCATCTTCGGGTACGCCGTCTTTGATGCTTTTTTTCAGTTGCTCGATGGCGTCGCGGCGGGCGTTGCGCACGCTTATTTTGGCGTTCTCGGCTTCCTGTTTGGACTGCCTGGCCAGCGCGCGGCGTCGTTCTTCGGTGAGGGGGGGGATTCCCAGGCGGATGATTTCGCCGTTGTTTTCGGGCGTAATGCCTACTTCGGAGTTCATAATCGCTTTTTCGATGTCTTTTATCAGGGGTTTCTCCCAGGGGGTGATAATGATTGTTTTAGCATCCGGGGTGGTAACGGTTGCTACGTTAGCGAGGGGAACCGGGCTTCCGTAGTAGGGAACTTTTATGCCATCCAGTATTTTGGGGTTTGCCTTCCCGGCCCTGATGTGCGATAACTGATTGTCTAAATGATTGATTGCATCCGTCATTTTGCTTTCGGCGGCTTTTACAAATTGTTTAGTATCTACCATATTATATTCATTTTAAGTGGGTGTTTTTATCGTTAACAAAATTAGTGTTTTTTTTCAACTGTACAAATAAATATATACGGAGGAAGCCTATCTTTGTGGCGGTTATTTGTAAAACGAAGAAGGATGGACTGGTTGCAGGAGGCTTTTTTTTCGCCTGACGCTTTGCAGGCTGTGGTTATTATTTCGATGGTTTCGGCTATAGGGCTGGCTATTGGCAGGATAAAGATACTGGGTGTTTCCTTAGGCATTACGTTTGTGTTTTTTGCAGGGATTGTGGCGGGGCATTACGGCATTACGGTGAACGGGGATATGCTTACGTTTGTGCAGAACTTCGGGCTTATCCTCTTTGTCTATACGCTGGGACTGCAGGTGGGGCCCGGCTTTTTTTCTTCCTTCAGGAAAGAGGGCGTTACGCTTAACCTCCTGGCTGTGGGGGTGGTGTTTCTGGGTCTGCTGCTGGTGGTGTTCTTTCGCTGGGCAACGGATGTTTCGCTTCCCGACCTGATGGGGCTGCTTTCCGGGGCCGTTACCAATACGCCGGCGCTGGGGGCTGCCCAGCAGGCGCTGCTGCAAACAAACCCTTCCGGCGTGAAAGAGACGGCCCGTATGGCGCTTGCCTGCGCGGTGGCCTATCCGGCGGGGGTGGTGGGCGTGATACTTGCCATAGCGGCGATGCAGCGGCTGGCGGGAGGCAGCGTTTCCGGGGCGAAGGCGCCAAAGCAGCCCAAGCCCAACGTGGCTGAATTTCAGGTAATCAACCCGGCCGTGTTTAATAAAAGCATTAAAGACGTGATGCGTTCGGCGGGCAGGCATTTTGTTATCTCGCGTATCTGGCGCAGCGGACGGGTAACTATCCCTACGTCTGACGCCATACTGAAGGAGGGCGACCATCTGCTGGTTATCTCCGAGCAGGCGGATGTGGAGAGTATCCGCCTGCTTTTCGGGGAACAGGAGGATGTAGACTGGAACAAGGAGGATATAGACTGGAATACGATAGACAGCCACCTCATTTCGCGCCGTATCGTTGTAACGCAGCGCCGGCTGAATGGCGTGCGGCTGGGGTCGCTCCGGCTGCGCAACCTGTATGGCATCAATATCACGCGGGTGAACCGGGCCGGTTTTGATTTGCTGGCCTCGCCGGGGCTGCGGCTCCAGATGGGCGACCGGCTGACCATCGTGGGCGAAGCGCCGGCCGTAAACAATGTGGGGAAGATACTGGGCGACGAGGTGAAGCGTCTTACGGCGCCCAACCTGTTTGCCATCTTCAGCGGCATTGTGCTGGGGGTGGCGCTGGGGGCTTTTCCCATCGCCATTCCCGGTATGTCGGCGCCTGTGAAGCTGGGGATTGCCGGGGGGCCTGTCGTAGTGGGTATCCTGATGGGGACGTTCGGCCCGCGCCTTAAAGTAACGACTTATACTACGCAGAGCGCCAATCTGATGATGAGGCAGTTCGGCATCGTAATTTACCTGGCGGGGCTGGGTATCTCGTCCGGGGCGCACTTCTTCGAGACGGTGTTTCAGGCGGAAGGGCTGGTTTGGATAGGGCTTGGCTTTCTTCTCACCATGGCGCCTGTCTCTGTAATGGGCTTTGTAGCCCGGCGCTTCTGCAAGGTAGATTATGCCGGTACGGCCGGTATGCTCTGCGGAAGCATGGCCAATCCCATGGCGCTTAATTATGCCAATACTACGGTAGAGGGAGACGAGCCTTCGGTGTCGTACGCTACGGTATACCCGCTGTCGATGTTCCTCAGGGTGATTACCGCCCAGCTAATGATTCTGCTCTTTGCCTGAAGGCGGGGGGAAGGCCTTGCGGCATTTAATCAGCGCCTTCCTTCCGTCGTGGAGGGTGGTGGCGAAGAGGTAGGCGTTTCCCCCGTCTTTTATGCCGGTTTTTTTGCGCAGCTCTTCTACGGTAAGGGGGAAGTTGCGGGCCGTGATGTTGGCCTGCGGCAGCGTGCGGGCCAGCGTGCGGCACAGGGCGTTGCTGAACGGAAAGGTTTCTTCGGCATAAAAGACTCTTCCGGGGAATGAGGGCGCGAGCCTTTCGGAGGTGTACAGGTGGCTGTGGGGATGCAGTTTGCTTACGCCCAGGCGGGTGACGGATTTGAATGCGCCGGCTTTCAGCAGGGAAGCGTTCGGTTCGTACAGGTAGGGCAGCACGCGGCTTGCGCAGGTTATTTCCAGTTGTTTTTCCTGCTGCAGGGTAAAGGCGAAGGTTTCTTCCTTCCCTTCCGCCGTATAATTGATGCAGGTTATCGCGAGGGGGTGTTCCGCCTCCGGGCGTCCCATTACGAACAATAGCTCTTTACAGTCGTTCCTTACCGATACCACGTGCGCCTCGCGTGCGCCGGGGAGCAGTTCCAGCGTTTGCCGGATGTCTGCCATGGGAGAAAGTTTGGCGATAACCCTGGGGGCGCGCTGCAGGAGGGCGGGAAGCAGCGCGGGCAGGTCAGGCTCGCAGTCGGAGAGGGCGAAAACCCGTTTGTTTCCTTCGCCCCGCCTTGCCGGGTCTATATAAAAAACGTCGATAGCGCCTGCCTCCGGTAAACGGCAGAGCAGGAGGGAGGCTTCTCCCTGCCATACCTCTATGTTGCCGGCGCCCAATAGCTGGAAATTATGGCGGGCCGCGCAGCAATAATCGCCCCGCTTTTCCATGTAAATAACCCTCCGGGCTTTGGCCGAAAAAGCAAGGCTGTCTACGCCCAGTCCGCCGGAGAGGTCGCACAGGCAGTCTCCCCTGCTGATGAGTCGCTGCTTGTAGCGGGCCGTTTGCTCCGAAGAGCATTGCTCCGCCGCTATCACGGAGGGAAAGGCCAGCCGGTCGTCGGCCAGCCACGAGGGCAGCTTGTCTCTTACCTGCCGCCTCGCCGCAATCTGCCCCACGGCAAAGGCAACGTCTATCCCCGGGTAGCGGGAAGCGGCAAGCAACAGGCGTTCGGGATTATCCCCGGCATGTTCCCTTATAAACTGCCTCATGGCAGGGGTCAATTGAGTGTGTAACAAATCAGAATGCTCTTTTCCGCGCGAATGTACGAATATTCCTGCTACGGCCCGCTGCCGGAATGCTATAATTGCAGCGCAGAAGGCGCCCAGGCCCGCGTGGAAACCGTTCAGGCCCGCGCAGAAGGCGTTCAAGTCCGCGCGGAAGGCATCCAAGCCTGCGTGGAAACCGTTCAGGCCAGTGCAG
>JAIRKZ010000014.1 GCA_031259845.1 Tannerellaceae bacterium
TTCCAGATGTTTCAGGCAGCTATACCAGTTCCCCCAATTGCCCCGGCTTTCCGGGTTCCCCTGTCTGTCCTCGCACATCTTTCTGTAATAGTCCAAAAAAGGGGCATCTAACTTGAACTGACTGATAAAACCGTACTCGCCGTTTTGCAACTCGATTTGCCGTTTAGCCTTAATAGCTTGGGCGGTGGCCAGCGTCTGTTTATTTTGTTCCCTGTCATGCACTGTTTTTGCAGGCACTAAATAAAGTTTTAAGTATTCATATTCACGTTTGCCGTCCCTGTAAATATCCAAATAGAGGGAACTGTTCCCATTTGCCAACCGCCGTTTTCTTAGCGTTACCGGCTCTTTTTTTGTATTTGTTGCTTGCGACATCTCCGTATATTGTTATATATCTGTATGTTATAATCTATTTTGTTGCTGATTTGTTGCTCGGCGTTGCTTGATTATGGTCGGGCAACAAACCAGCAACAAAAATACGATAAAAATAGAATAAACAAAGGAAAGGGTTGTTAATATCAGCTAACAACTACAATATTTATAAATCGCTGTGAATAACCGTGTTTACTTTCTTTTATCAGGTGTTTTTTTAGCTGTTGTTTTCTGTGCAAAAACCGGGCTTCACTTTCCGATACAAAAGCGCTCAAAGATATTACCAAGTATTTCATCATTACTGATATGTCCGATTATTTCGCCTAAATAGTGTATGCATTCCCGGATGTCTTGGCTTAGGAAATCGCCGGATATGTTTTGGTCGAGGCCTGCTGATACGCGGAGGATGGCGGCATGGGCTTTGGTTAGCGCTTCGTAATGACGGATGTTTGTTATGATGATGTCGTTTTGGTGTATTTCGGGAATGGCTGCCGCTTTTATTAATTGGTCTTTTAATTGGTTTGTGTTTTCTTGTTTTTTTGCTGAGATATATACTCTTTCGGCAGGTAAACCGGCCAATAGGTGTTTTTGGGCAGCTAAGGTTTCTGCGTTTAATAAATCAGATTTATTAAACACCAGAATGGTTTGTTTCCCTTCTAAATATGGGATTATAATTTTTGCTAGCTGTTCTGTTTGGGCTGTAGAATTGAGGAGGTCTATCACCCATAATACAATAGAGGCTTGCTTTAGTTTACCGAAAGTCCGCTCTATTCCCAGGTTTTCTATTGTATCTGTTGTTTCACGGATACCGGCGGTGTCTATAAACCGGAAAGTGATCCCTGACAGGTTTATCGTATCTTCAATTACGTCGCGGGTTGTTCCGTGAATGTCGGAAACGATAGCCTTTTCCTCTCCTACCAACAGATTAAGCAAGGTGGATTTTCCTGCATTTGTTTCTCCTATAATTGCTACCGGGATGCCGTTCTTTACGGCATTTCCTATGCTGAAAGAACCAGCTAATTGTTTGATTAGCTTTTCGATTCCGGCGGCTAATTGCTTTAAATTAGCGCGATTGGCAAATTCAACGTCTTCTTCGCTAAAATCTAATTCCAACTCAACCAGAGACGTAAAATCTAGTAACTTGGCACGCAGGTTGTTGAGTTCATGGCTAAATCCGCCCCGCATTTGATTCAATGCTAATTTATGCATGCCTGCCGAAGTGGAGGCTATCAGGTCGGCAACGGCTTCTGCCTGGCTCAAATCCATTTTGCCATTCAGGAAAGCGCGTTGGGTAAATTCTCCGGGAAGCGCCGTACGTACTCCTTTTTCTATCAGTAACTGAAGTATCTGCTGCTGGATATAAACAGAGCCATGGCAGGCTATCTCTACCGTATCTTCGCCTGTAAATGAATGGGGATTTCGAAAGAGGGAAACGAGCACGTCGTCAATCTGTTCATCCCCTCTGTACAGGCTTCCATAATTTAAGGTATAGGCCTTTTGCGTTAATAATTCTTTGCCCTTTACCTTAGGAACAAAGATGGAAGCGCTTATCGGAATGGCTTCCGGCCCCGAAATACGGATAATGGCAACGCCTCCTGTCCCGGGTGGCGTTGATATGGCGCATATCGTATCCTGATTCATTTTTTACACCGTAATTAATTCATATTTCCTTATTCCGATACCTATTTTTTCGGCATGGCTTAATCCTGCCTGCCAATTCGTGCCGGGGTGCATCAATTGGAATTTATCTTCACCTTCCAGGTGTGTATGCGGATGAGCTTCGCCTAAACCGCTTCGATTGAGGACAGGAGCCTGGGTTACCATATCGGCGCATGCCTGGTCGAGCGCCACGGGATCGGAAGACGCCGCTATCCCCACATCTGGTATAATCGCGGCATCGTTATGATTCCAGCAATCGCATTCGGGAGATACATTCATAATAAAGCTGACATGAAAATGGGGTTTTTCCCATAAAACAGCCTTGGTATATTCGGCTATCTTATAATTTAAACGCTCTGAAGTATCACTTTCGCCTAATATGGCGGCGCTGTATTGGCACAATGCCACGCATTGTCCGCAGCCTACGCATTTATCATAATCAATCACCGCTTTCTTTTCCCCGTCGAGGCGGATTGCGCCATGTGCGCAGTGTTTTACACAGATGCGGCAACCGGTACAACTCCCGCGGTCTACTACCGGTTGGGATGATGAATGTAATTCAAGCTTGCCGCCAACGCTGGCGGACCCCATCCCCAGATTCTTTAAAGCTCCCCCGAAGCCACTCTGTTCGTGCCCTTTAAAGTGGTTCATACTGATCACAATATCCGCATCCACAATGGCTGTCCCTATTTTAGGGGCTTTACAATATTCTCCGTTCACCGGCACTTCTGTATAGTCAGCGCCTTTCAATCCATCTGCAATAATAACATTACACGGGATGGCGATGGGGTTAAATCCATTAACCATTGCGCTATGCAGATGGTCGACAGCATTCGACCTTCTTCCAGAATACAGCGTATTGGAATCGGTAAGGAAGGGCTTTCCTCCCAAATCCTGTATCAGCTTTACTAACCTTGCCGCATAATTGGGACGGATATAAGCTAAATTCCCGGGTTCGCCAAAATGTATTTTTACAGCAACAAACTGGTTCCTGAAGTCAATGGATTCAATCCCTGCCCGTTTTACAAGCCTTTCCATCTTGTCGAGGAGGTTGCTTGAGGGCGTTGTCCGCAGATTTGTAAAATAAACTTTCGAAGCTTCCATTTTATTTAGTTGTATGAGGTGCTACATTCCAGCCGGATAATATGCCGCCATAAAAATAGAATGTAACATCGAACGACTGTTTATTTACAAGTTCTGTTACATGATAACATTTGGTTGCGCCATATTCATCCGTCAGCTTGTACTCGCCCAATTCTATTTCGACGGCATTACTGTTTTGCGAATCACTGATATACGTTGCTATTTTTTTATTGATTAATTTCATGATTCCCGGTTTTTCAAACGGACTGACTGTTACTTCCGTCAGCCCTGTGGCAGCCGGATTAACCGGCCATTGGGCGCGCCTGGCCTTCACACTGTCGGTATATGCTTTGAATGAAGCGCGCACTTCGGGACTCCGCAGGCCCCCGATTGTGAATATGGATATGCCTTCCGATCCATTATTCAATGCGGCATCCATTAATTCGAACATCTCCGGCCCGTTAGAGGCCATCATTCCGCAATACAGCGTTGTAGCCGGGTTTTTCGTTTTTACATTCTCAATCGTGCAATCGGATATAAAGGATACGTCTTCCGTATAAAAATTATGATAAACCATTGGAAATACAATATCAAGATTCCATTTTCCCCAATCCTGGCGCACCATCTGGCGCGACATCGCCGGGGTAGGGAAAGGCGATGCGCCCATTTTTTTTCCATACGAATGAACTACATCCGCTATTTCATTGGCTACTTCCGTTACCTGGTCGCAACGGAACTGGAGCCATTTCTCATCCGCCGACGGGTCTTCCTGCCCTCTCGGGTCATACCCGTACAAGCCCCGGAATTTCTCTATCATGGCAGGATGATAGCCATAATCCCATTTCGGATATTCCTTATCCTGCACAATTCCATATTTAGGCCATAAGGTGGTGGGGAGCACCACATCCACCAAACGATGGTAATCAATAGCAATCCCGTTCAATCCTTCTACTTCGCAATAGGCTTTTACTTTATCCTTTATATATTCGCGCACATCGGGAAGAGCCGGACACATAAATTTATAATAACCCACATAGGCCGTATGATTGGCCAGGCTTTCCCCTTTCCTGTTTACGCTGAGCCATTCGGGATGCGCCTTAACAATAGAATCGCGCCCATGCTCCAGGTTCATGGTCCATAGCCAGGCATACACCTCAATACCATGCGCATGGGCAATCGGAATTACCCGCCTGTAATCGTCGGGAGCAGGCGCATTGAGCATCATGCCATCTATCCCCGTCTCGTTCATCACCACGCATACCGAATCAAAATTCATACCCGGACGGTAATCCAGCCATGTCCAAAACAAAGGGTATCCCGATTCTTCCACAACCATTTTTTTGCTTTCCGTGCAAGAGGTCATTGCTGCAATGACAAGTAATGCAAAAGATAATTTAAAGGCTTTCATGACGTATTTTTTTAATTATGTTTCAATAGCTAATCAAATAAGCACTCAAAAATAAGAATAATTTATCTTTAAACCTGAGTTCGGGATAAGTGTTATTGAAAAAATGGAAGGAAGCTCCATGTCCGTGTCCTGCCGACCATACGATCAACCATTATCGCCGGAAAAAGAAAACATGAGTAAAGGGAGAAAA
>JAIRKZ010000020.1 GCA_031259845.1 Tannerellaceae bacterium
CGACAAAATGGCCCTTCCCTTTAATATCGGCAAAGACATAATTCCCGGCTCCATCTTTATTCTCACCTTGTTTTCCGGTAATCCCCCATTCTGTCTCACCTTCCGGAAGAGCTTCGGTCAACTCATGATTATACCAGGCATGAAAACGTCCCATATCCTGAGGCAGCTTTTTCATTTCCAGATAGTCTACATAGAAATAGAACGCATCAACCGTTATATCCGACTGATTTTCTATTTCTATTTTCGCTCCGGAAGCAAACGGCATCTGGAAGTAAGAAGATAATCCCGTACCGTTCCCAGGGCCTGCCGACAGCGGGAAAGAAGCGTAGTTATATTGCTCATTCCATCCCTGTCCGAAGAAAGGGCCGATAGGAGATTCTACAGACGGATATGATTTATTATCCCAGTACATCTTTAAGATAATGTCATTGCGGCTCAGTCTATCGGGAGAGGGAGCAATCGTAATCCAGATATGATTGATAATCCCAGCGCCTGATATTTCAGCAATAGTACGGGTTTCTCCAGGCTTAATAGCCGTCAGACGGTCTCCGTTGTTTCCTGTCTGATCGTAGCTGCTGACACGGCGATTACGCACTCCGTTTTTTATTTTAGCCAGATCATACATTTCCCCGGTCAGATTAACCTGCGCATCTACTTCATTTAGATAAATTAAGAGACCGCAAAAAAACAATAAAAGAAATGTTAAATGCTTTTTTCTCATAAAAACTCTCGATTTAATTGTTAAACATATATGTAAGAAAAAACTGTTTGCTTAGAGACAATAATATCACTCTACAGGCTGCCTGCCTGTAAAATATATTCCCTTTCAGAATGAAATTTCTACCTTATATTCAGTTGTTTTTTATTTATACAACGGCCCGTATACGGCACATGCCCTGTAATCCGAACCTTCCGTATCCGAACCGAATGTACCCCAGGCGGATGGACGGAATATTTTATCCTCATCCACATTATGCATACAGACAGGAATAGACAACATGGAAGCCAATGCTATCAGATCGGCGCCAATATGTCCGTAACTTATCGCTCCATGATTCGATCCCCAATAATTCATAACTGAATAGACATCCCTGAAACGACCTTGTCCTGTGACCCGGGGAACGAAGAAAGTAGAGGGCCAGGTTTTATCGGTTCGTTTATTGATCATATCAAACACATCATCAGGGAATGTAGCAGACCAGCCTTCGGCTATCTGCAAGACAGGCCCCAAGCCTTTCACCAGGTTCAGACGACACATCGTCAACGGCATACCCGACTTTGTCAAAAATTGGGAAGAGTAACCGCCTCCACGCATATATTCCAATGAGGCAGGATACCAGGTCGTAGCGTCCAGCATCTTATCGACTTCTTCGCCGGTTATTTCCCAGAAAGGCTTCATAGCCGGTTTGCCGTCTTTTGTTTGCTGTCCTGTTCCGTCCAGTGTGCATGATCCGGAGTTGATCAGATGGATAGCTCCTTCTTTCAGCAAGCCGTCAGGCTTCCATCCGCTGATACGTTCAATGGCTTCCGGGCTCCAATACGTTCTCACATCGGCAAATATCTGAGCCGTATTGGTCACTAACTTTCCGAACAACATGGAAATAGCATTCAAATGGTCGTCTTCCGTTGCGAAAGTGAACGGTTCGCGGATTCCGTTCCAGTCAAAGGAAGAATTCAGTATCGCTTCCGAGAAGTCGCCATCGGGCATAAAGTCTGTCCACTGACGTTGCCCCTGGAAACCGCCGGCAATAGCATTGTGACCCATCGCTTCTTCCTGGTGACCCATTTCACCCAACGTTTCATTTCCGATCATCAGGTCGCGCATGATCAGGGTCATTTTCACAACAAATTCCCAATCCTGGTCTTTCTTCTCACGTGAGAATTTCAGGTGCGGCGGATTGAAATCCTCGCCTTCCCTCGGCATACAGTTCTTCTTTGTCCATGCCAAGGCTTTCTGATACTCGTCCTTATCGTAAATTTCCAGTTGCACACGACGAAGGATTTCCGAACAGTCTATATATTCGGTACGCATACCCAAATATTCCTGCAGGAACTCAGGATTAACGATTGATCCGGCAATTCCCATGGATACAGACCCGATGGCCAAATAAGATTTGCCGCGCATAATAGCAACAGCCAGACCTGCTTTGGCGAAACGTAATAACTTTTCCTGTACGTCTTCAGGAATCTCCGGATTATCCAAGTCCTGTACGTCTCTTCCATAAATACCAAAGGCAGGCAGTCCCTTTTGGTTGTGGGCAGCCAGTGCAGCAGCCAGGTAAACAGCTCCCGGACGTTCGGTTCCGTTAAATCCCCAGATAGCTTTCGGAATCAGCGGATCCATATCAATGGTTTCTGATCCGTAACACCAGCAGGGTGTAACAGACAAAGAAACGCCAACATTTTCGCGGGCAAACTTCTCCGCACAATCAGCCGCTTCCTTCACACCGCCAATGCACGTATCGGAAATGACACATACGACCGGCGATCCGTCCGGATAACGGAGCGATGCCGAATAAAATGCTGCAACTCTTTTAGCCAAACCCATGGTCATATCTTCCAATGACTCACGAATGCCGTGTCTACGGCCGTCTATAACCGGACGAATGCCGATTTTAGGATATACGTTCTTCATGTTAAATTGATTTAAAATATACTATTAATTTCGTCTATGGATATACCGAACAGCTTCTTCGTTATCTCCGATAAAGATTTTTCTTCGCCTGTAAAGTGATAAACATTGTGGTTGTGCCGCAATGATTCATTGGGAACGATAAACGCTCCGGGCGATGCACTTTCAAGTTCAAGGAACGGCCCCATGATGCTGCCGTCTTCCAGTGGACCATCGTTATAGGCATTCAAAGCATCTCCGGTCAGCGGGTCTTTCATCGGATTCCATTCCTGATTCAGATAAACAGCATTCGGATCGACGTCAAATGTAGATACAGTTAATCGTTTAGTATCCGGATCATAATTGCCGGCAATGGCTTTTGTCCTTTTGGCATTCATCCCGATCTTACTTCTATACTTTCCGTCTGTCTTCAGGAAAGCAAAGTCATTCTTGAGCCGGAAATGACTCGCCGGTATTTCACCGAAATAGTTGGTGGTGGCAACAGGACCCAGTTCTTTCTCATCGCCGGAGATAAACGGTACGATCGTTACCGCTTCCGGGCCGGGATTAAACATATCCAGTATCCATATACAGATGGTTCCGGTTTCCACCGTCCAAGCAAAGTTATTCAGATTCGTGATACTGTTTTCTGTTGCATAAGCTACCGCTTTTATATCCACATTCAGGGATATACCGAGTTTAGAACTGATTTCGGGATAACTAAGAAGTTTAATCGTCCGATCAATCTTCAGGCTTAGAAGCGTCCCCTGATAATTCGTCACGTTCATGGTTTTTTCCATCGTCACGCTTTTACCGCCTGCGTTCATCACCGTCCAGGGCTCAATATCAATAGGCTTGGGCGTATGCCAATTGTCATATACCTGTTCGGCTCCCGGCTTGAAATAGACCGAGAATTTGCCTCCTTCGGGGCCCAGCCAGAAGCGATTCTCCCCGCCATAACCATTCATGTGTTCATTGGTAGCCTTCGCGTCCAGCGCTTCGTAATTCAGGTAGCCAAGGCTGGCGCCATCCGGTCCCCCGGCGGTAGAAGTAAACACTTTCGCCTGGTATTTGGGGGAGACAAGTATCTGAGCGCCGGCATCATCACTTTTCAGAACGACCAGTCGATCGTCTTTCCGGGACAGATACTGCCAATCATACCCAAACGTCCCTTTTTCATATTCGTTCATCGTTTTCTCTTTTGAATTGTTGCAACTCAACAGGGTTATCGCAATGAGCGGAATTAACCCCAAACTGTTTTTCTTCATACGGATACTGGCTTTAATTCACTTCAAGCTCTTCCCATCCGGGTAATTTAGGGAATTTATTATGAGGCTCTGCCTGATACCAGAACACCACAGAGGCCAGGTCTGACTTCTGCGGCAGGTAACGTCCGTCGTGCCGCCAACCCAGGTCTTGAATGGTTACCCTCATCTCTTTCTCGAAGCGGATCGGATCGGTAATATGCCAGCGGTACAGCCCGAATCGCTGTTGCGAACGATATGTTCCGTCCGGACGAATCACCTGGTGCAGACCGGCATAAGGCGTACAGAACTCTTTATATTGTCCTTCCCTGTCGAAATTATACGAGCCGCAGAAGTAGTCTTCTGTCCCGGTTCCGCAGATTGTCGGGTATTTCGTGTCGCCATCCATGAAGAACTTTATTTCACCTTCGCCCCACCAACCGTTATTGTTTACGCCCCAAGCCATATAAACACCCACGTAGTGCCCTTTTCCTTTGATGCCGTCTACAATTGTATAATCGGACGTCATATCCGGATTGGTACGGCGCCATTGGGCATGGAAGTATGCGGCATCCTCAGGTACATCCGTCAGGGTATAGTCTATCTGGTAGTACAAGGTCATCGGATCTTTATCATTGATATTCTCCATCGTTATTTTACATTTCTTACGGAAAGGCATCGTCCAGTAGCAATTGAAAGCGCTTCCGGGGTTCACACAAACAGCCAGTGAATTAAGCGGCGCGTAAACACCCCACCCCATGCCGAAAAAATCGCCCACCGGGCATTCAACCGACGGTTCTTTTTCATCGTCCCAATAGATACGCATGATAGTGAAGCGCCAGTTACCCGTCGGGGTCATCCAGATATGCTGGATTGCGCCCGAACCTTCTATCTCGGCGATGGTAAACGTTTCTCCCGGGTTGATCCGGATATACGGATTCACTTTCCATCCCTGTCCCAAATCACGGGCGGCGTTAGTGGCATTGGCTACATTCCGCCGGTCTTTGTCTTTCGGATCGGCCATACCGCCTTTCCCCTTCTCACCTGTAAAGTTTTCGGGACTGATTGAGCGGGTCTTTGCGTTCGACAAACGATACAGATTCCCCATATTGGAATCCAGTCCGTTGTACGGATACTGTTGTGCAAATACAAAAAGTGAGCACAAACAGGAAATGAGTACGAGTGTTATTTTTTTCATGATAAACAGGAATTTAAAATATTATTAATGTAATTGTTGTTTACGACAAACAGTCGCGCTATATACGGCGATGAAGGCAAAGGCTACCGCCGGCACCCAAAAAGCGGTGGTGATATTGGACGAATCCGACAGGATACCCTGTACCTGTGTCAGGACAGCAGCTCCGGCGATGGCCATTACCATTCCGGCGCCTCCTATTTTCGTGTCGTCTCCCAGTCCTTTGATACCCGTTCCATAAATGGTGGGAAACATCAGCGACATACATCCCGACACACACATCAAAGCATATACACCGGCGGCTCCCTTCATATAGATGCTGATAATACAGCAAACAAACGCGGCTATGGCCAATACGGTCAACAACTTGTCTACCCGGATATATTTCATCAGCCCTGTACAGGCGAAACGCATGATTACAAACAGTATCAGAGAGATGACATAATATGTGGCCGCCGCCTGTTCGGCTGTTCTTGGCAACATCTGGTTGAGACCCAGAAATTCGCACACGTTATAGAAGCCCGCTCCCACAGGTTCTGCCAAGCGGAGCGCGGCGATGATCTCCCCGGCAGAGGCATTGGTTCCCACAGAGGCAATGATCGAATCGAAATCAAGATGCTGCATGACATAGCGGATGATAAACGACCAGACGGCCACCTGCGCTCCTACATAGAAGAACTGGGCAACCACTCCCCACACATAGTTTTTATTCTTTCTTAATCGCCTGAAGGTTCCTGTAAAATCCATCTTCCTGCCGCCTTCCCTCAGATTTGGCATCCTGGTAAAGAAGATTACCATCAGTAAAAAGGCCATAAAAATCCCCAGCCCTACATATGTCATCGTTACGGCATTCAGCTCGGCGCCCTGTATGATGGCCAGTTCTTCCGCAGGGATACTGCTTCTCTCGGCGGCTGTCAGCGTATTTAGCTGTGAGAGGATAAATATCTGGCTGATCATTCCTCCTGTTATTGCGCCGAAAGGATTAAACGATTGGGAAAAATTCAGCCTTCGCGTGGCGCTTTCTTCCGCTCCGATGGCATAGACGTATGAATTGGCAGACGTTTCCAGCACGGAAAGTCCGGCAAACAAAATAAGAAGGGCAAACAAATACATGAAAAAGCTGATGCTCTCATCAACCTGCAAGCACAGCATGGCCGGATAAAACATCAGACATCCCAGGATATACATCCCCAGACCGCCCATCACACCAGCTTTATACGTATACTTTTTAATAAACAGGGCGCCGGGGATCGCACAGCAACCATACCCCAGGAAATAACAAACCACTTGTATCCAAGCTGTCTTCGAGTCGGAAAGACTCATAATACGTTTAAAAGCCGCAAGCATCGTATCTGTAAGGTTATTCGGTATCGCCCATGCAAAAAACAACATTGTCAACAATATGAAAGGCCATAATAAATTAGCCGAAATAATCTTCTCTCCCGCTCCTGAAGGTTTTTTCCCCTGAAGATTTGTAGATGTTTTCACGTGTTCCATTTTAGAATTGTTAATCGATTAACTTGTAAAAAATAAATTATTATAGTTCATCAATTTAGCAGTCTCGCGAATCCTGCCAGCAATATTCTTACCGACCGACTCTTCCTTCGCCTGCTCTTCCGCTCAATACTAAAGAGACTGATACTGTGGAAATTCCTAATATCCCGGCAATATGCTTTATAGATACGTTTCTTTTCACAAATGCAGTTTTATCCATGTTGTCGTTCCGGTACAAAGGAAATTAAGTTAAACGTTTTATCAACCATAAATCATTATGTTTTATAACACAAAACAAAATAATTAACATTTTGTAACCCTGTGGCTAAGAAAACCCAGGCGAGCAAAGAAGGTAGGCGCCTCGTTGCTTCCCATAGATTGGGTATAAAGCCGGCATTTAGGCCAAACCGGCGGTAAAATAATACAAATACATAAAGAAATTTAATTTATAATTATATCCTGCCCTGTCGTAAAGATACTATGGAGGGCCTGTTTTTTTATATTCATGAATAAGACTTATTATGGTAATTACAAGGTATAAAGGATATACCGGACTTTACAAAAAAACAGTGTGTTTGTTTAATCTAAATTGTTTTTAATTCAACGCCAATCATTCTAAATCATTGTAATATTATTAAGTTAATTATATATCGCCCTCAGCAAGCCTTTAGTTGGCGTTTCCTTGTTATTCCTGTAATCTGTACTAAGAATCAAAGCAGTTTCAACAACATCCCGACCGAATACCGGCTTTTTTTCGTATAAAAAACAATTAATTGGGATTATTTTCACATAAAAACTAATAAAATAGTATGATATATAAAAATATTCTTATATTTGCTGAAAATCTACAAACCTAATTATTTTTTATATGGGAGCAAAATTTATTAATGATGAAATTCCCGCAAGTGTTTTACACAATGCCCTGGCTTTTGGGACAACTGTAAAAGGGGATATTACAACAGATGGTGATTTTCGTTTAGACGGCAGGTTGGAAGGCACTATTAGCTGTGGTGGTAAAATTGTAATCGGTGAAACAGCAGAAGTAGAAGGAGACATTATTTCTGTAAATGCCGAAATCTTCGGGAGAGTAACCGGAAGTATTACAACAAGCGAAGTATTGGTACTTAAACCTACCGCTATTATCAAAGGCATTATCACAACGCAGGCATTGGTAGTTGAACCAAGCGCTAAATTCTCAGGTACATGTAACATGACATTGGAAACCGAAGACAATGAAATCGCCCCCGGCAATAATCTGTTTCCGGAAGCCATGCCCGCTACTCCATTGATCGAAGGCTTTGTTGCAATGGGCAACATGAACGACGACAAATTATTTTAAATAGTGCACTATAAAAAAGCAGCAACGTATTTATTGCTGCTTTTTTTATGCCTATATTTAATTCTTTCAGACGGTCAGGCTATAAGGAGCCCTAATGGGATTACTGCGGCGTTTGTTTGCCTCATCATCATTCAGGAATTCTTCTTTCTGCGGATTCCAGGTCAGTTTCCGGTTAAATTCATAACAAAGATTTACAATCATACACAGAGAGGCGGTGCGATGCCCTACTTCTACGGTGCTGAGCGGTTGCTTGCGTGTTTTCATCGAATTGAGGAAATCTGCATAATGGTCGGTGCTATAATAAAGCTTCGTTTCATTTTCGCCTATTTCATGATTCAGTAACTTGGCAGGAATCGTATCCAGAAAACTTCTGCTTATATCAATCACGCCATTATCACCGATAAAACGAACTGCATTTCCGTCATCTTTCCTGAAAATTTCGTGCGTCATCTTCGTGCCGTCGGCATAATACATGGTAAGTACTTTATAATCTTTGCCGTCGGCAGGTATAAACTCTACCGGCCCGGAATCGTCCATTCCCATAGCCCACTGGGCGATGTCGAACATGTGGGCGCCCCAGTCGGTAATCATGCCGCCGCCATATTCTTTATAATTACGCCAGTTCGGAAATATTTCTTTTTCTATTGGGGGAAGCAATTCTTCATTATATGGATTCATCGGGCCAGGGCCAATCCATCTCTCCCAATTTACATGCTTCGGAACGGGTTGCCCGGGTAAGTCATACGGAATGGGCGGTGGGCCTACGGCTACTTTAATTTCCTGTATTTTCCCGATATATCCGTTACGCACCAGTTCGCAGGCATGTCTGAAATTACGCCACGAACGTTGCATATTTCCAACCTGCAAAACCCTGTTATACTTCGCCACAGCATTCGCCATCGCGCGCCCTTCGTCAATACTATGCGCCATGGGCTTTTCAACATACACATCTTTTCCGGAGCGGCAGGCTTCAACCGTCATCACGGCATGCCAATGGTCGGGCGTAGCAATGATAACTCCGTCGATGTCTTTACGATTCAATAACTCTCTGTAATCGGCATATTGCTTGAAACCTTTATATGCCTGCCCTTTTGCTTTGGCGGTTTCGCCATCTACCACTTCCTGCATGGCTTGCAGACGGATAGAATCACAATCGGCGGCGGCAACTAAGTTTGCGCGTTGTGCAAATCCAGGCCCTAATGTCCAACGCCCCTGTGCTCCACAGCCAATAATGCCAAGCGTAATCTGGTCGCTCGGCGCCAAATAGTTTGTTCCGCCCAACACATTACGAGGCAGAACAGTAAATGCGGCGGCAGCTAATGTGCCGTTCTTTAAAAAATGTCTTCGATTCATGGTAAATAGTTTAAATATAATAAAAGATTATTTGCAAAAATAGAAAAAGATTATACATATCCTATCATTATTCAGTCAACTGTATCAAAATAATTAAATAAAGCTTCTATTGTGGCACACGGAACGGAAAAAAACGGAGTATTATTTATGAATTGAATGTATACCTTTGTATAAAAACAGGAAGCAAATGAAACACCCGGTTATCCCCGTTCATCGAATGGACGCCCAAACGCCGCTTGGCATAGCATTCAACTATCTGGAAATGACGGATGAATATGATGAGATTTTGTTGAATTCAAATAAGCATGTAGCTCACCGTGACGACTATTACCTGTTCTTATTTCTGGAGGTTGCAACGGCCGTATTTACAGTAGATTTTGAAGAAATAAGGTTACAGGGAAAATCCGTCTTTTATATCCGGCCCGGGCAAGTGCATTTTGCATCTTCCTTTCACAAAACAAAAGGCTGGACGTTAGCCATCGATTCCATGCTGGTAGAAAATGATTACAGAAGTACATTTGAAGGGCAATTCCTTACACAAAAAACGATTGCTTTGGATGTAGCTGCATTAATGAGAATAGGCGAAACGGCCCATTTGCTGTATACTGCCATGCAAGCGGAATCTACGGCGTTCAGTAACCGGATTATTTTAAACCTGGCTAATGTATTTATAGGTATTATTGCAGAATGTTATGCCAGCCGGCTGGGGAATTTCCGGCAAAACAAATCCCGTTCGGCGTTTATAGCGCATCAGTTCAAAAAATTGTTGTCTGAAAATTTCAGAACGATAAAAAGCCCAATCCAATATGCCGAAAAACTAAACTATTCGCTTTCGCACTTAAATGAATCTGTTAAGAAAGACACCGGTTTTCCGGTAAGTTATTGGATACATCAGCAGATCGTTTTGGAAGCGAAACGCCTGCTTTGCTACACAAACATGGATGTGAAAGAGATTGCTTTTTCACTGGGCTATGAAGACCAGGCTTATTTTTCACGCCTGTTCTCCAACATGGCAGGAGTACCTCCCAACGTATTCCGGCGTAAATTCCGCGAATAATCCATTCTTCTCCCTGTATCCTCTATTTCCCGGCGAATCGTGTTGCTGTAATTTTGCAGTTGTAATGACAAACTACATAATCATAGCAAGTTCACTTTCGCTTATTCTTGTTCTCTGTTATTTCAGGAATAAACGTGCGAAAAGAAAGGTTATCCGCGTTATTGACGACAATTGTACCGGATGCCGTCGCTGTATAAAAAGGTGCCGCCATAAGGTATTGGAAATAACAGGCGGCGAGGAGAGCCATCTTGTTGCAGTAAAGTATCCCGAAAAATGTACGGCTTGCAGAGACTGTATTCTTGTATGCAAGTTCAATGCGTTAGAATTAGTCAGACGGAAGTAATAAATAAATAAAAACGGCCCTCACTCTTTATTGCAGTGAGGGCGTTCTTAACCTGAAGCTTTCTGAAAACGTAAATCTAATCTTTGGTTCGGTTTGGTATTACTAAATTAAAATTCAACTGTTTCTATTAACGTAAATCTTTTCTTTTTTCAGTTTTGTATACCTTTGGGAAGGCTTTCGTTTATAAAACAATCCAACTCCTGTTTTTGATTCAGCCGTTTCAATAGATTAATAAGAGAATTACCTTATTTAAGATTTAAGCAGGAAGTTGGCGGTAAGACGCTACAATTTACAACTTGCAGGAGGCGTAACTTTTTATGTTTTTCAAGTACCTGATTAGAATTTACAACAAAGTTCTTATCTTTAGATTGACTGGGGCGACGGAACACTTGATAAACTCGCGCTTGCCGATAATGAACATTGTATACATGCATATAAAAAGCATGGCAATTACCGGGTGAAAATATGGTCGGACAATCTTACCTTTCTCAATGTATCGGCGCTGGGGTTACCCTATACAGCCCTGTCTGTCGGATATTGCCCTGAATTGACAGACATGATGATTAACAGTTTCGGCGATATTACTCAATTGGCGCTTACGAACTGCCCCAAAGGCGAATTAAACAAAATATTCACCGCCTTGTCCGAATCAAGAATAAAAGCTGAGACCAAAACCTCGCCTGTGCCTGAGCGGGCCGATTCTCCTTCTTTTGAGAGTTGTCCGTCTTCCGTCCATTGTTTATACGGGCCTGCTTGCCATCCGTTCGCGCAGGTTTCTTCCAACTGCATTTGTCCGTTTGTGTAGAACGTTTGCCTTACGCCGTGGTATGAGCCTTTGCTGTATCTGTTTCTTTCTTTTGCCCTTTTGTTTTCATCGCGGCGCCATCTGCATATTGTTCGGTGTACTCGCCGCCGTAGTCTGTAAATTTGCCATGAGGTTTCCCGTTAACGTAATTCCGGACAGACTTCACGGAGCCGTCGGGATAATATTCCTTTCCTTCACCGTTGAGGAGTCCTTTGTTGTAATTGTATTCTTCCGCCAGTTTGTTTTGCCGGTAGGTTTTCCAGCTACCGTGTGGAATGCCGTCATTGAAAGTGGCGTTGATATACTGCGTAGTATACCCGTCGATAATCCGCGCAGCTCCCTGTACGGGTTTGTCGGATTCGGAGTCTGCGTAGCGGCAATAATAGCGTCCGTCGCCAAGATTGTAACATTCGATATCCTTTAACTGGATTTCACTTTGGGCCAATAATGGGCTAAAGCCCGGCAACAAGGCCCAAAATAATAAGACAAACACCTTTGTTTTCATATTCTTACAGTTTTTGTTTCTAAATAAATGTCAGGTTGTGATGTAAAAAGTCTGATTGAAAATCGTAAAAACAGAAAAAAACTTTCAGAAACCCCAAAATGACATTTTCAACGTTCTGAAAACTTTCTGAAACCTCCCAACGGCATTTTCAACGTTCTGAAAACTTTCAGAAACATCCCAACGGCATTTTCAACGTTCTGAAAACTTTCAGAAACCTCCCAA
>JAIRKZ010000132.1 GCA_031259845.1 Tannerellaceae bacterium
CACGTTGCTTAACGACCCCCGTTCCGTAGAATTTCCCTACCCCCTGGAAGTGAAATAGGCGGGCGGGCGACGTCGCGATCGAGCGAGCCCCGACGTCTCTACTGAACCAATCCCGTGGGGGGGCCGGCGGATGCGCCCACGCCCCCCCACGGGATACGGGCGCGGGGGAAAGACATAAGCGGGGGATGAGGGGTAAATCTTTAAAATATGCTATCTTTGCGTCCGTTATACTTCATTTACAGGTTTCAAATGAAAAAAACTGTCTGTCATATCTCACTGATGTTGCTGTCGCTTTTTACCGGAGGAATATCATTTCTCCATGCACAAAACATCACCTCGGCCTCAGGCGTCGTGCGCGACTCCATAACGGGAGAGCCGCTATCGTTCGTATCCGTCATCTTTGAACAGTCCGCCATCGGCGCCATGACAGACGACCTGGGCCGGTTTGCCCTGCAAAACGACAAAGGCCTCACAAGGCTGGCCATATCGTCGCTGGGATACGACACCAAAATAATCCACCTCAGCCCCGGCCGGAAAAACGACGCCCTCGACGTAAGGATACGCCCCGCCTCATACCAGATAGCCGAAGTATTTATCAAGCCCCAAAGAGAACATTACTCGCGCAGAAACAACCCCGCCGTAGACCTCATACGAAAGGTAATAGAACACAAAGACAGCAACCGCATCGAATCCAAAGACGAATACAGCGTAGAACGCTACGAAAAGCTGGCCATGTCGCTCGATAACTTCAACCCCAACTTCGAGAAGAACAAATTCATGAAAAAACTCGACTTCATAAAGAACTATATCGACACCTCCGAATTTTCAGGAAAGCCCATCCTCACCCTCTCCGTGCGCGAAACCCTCTCCGATATCTACTACCGCAAAAGCCCCCGCACGCAAAAAGTAATCGTAAAAGCCAAACAAACCGAAGGCATCGACCAGACGGCAGACGAAGGAGGCATCACCTCGAACCTGGAAGAAATATTCAAGGGAATCAACCTCTTCGACAACGACATCAATATCCTGCTCAACCGCTTTGTAAGCCCGCTATCCTCCACCCTGGCCGTGTCGTACTATAAATATTACATCATGGACACCCTCGACCTCTCGGGCGACCGCTGCGCAGACCTGGCCTTCGTGCCGGTAAACAGCCAAAGCTACGGCTTTACCGGGCGCCTCTACATCACCCTCGACGGCAAATACTCCGTAAAGAAAGCCCTGCTGAACATACCCCAACACATCAACCTCAACTTTGTAGACAGGCTACGCATAGACCAGGAATTCAAACGCATGCCCGACAGCGCCTGGACGCTCTACGCCGAAAACACCTACATCAACTTCTACCTCTTCAACCGCAGCCAGCAGCTCTACGCCCACCAAATGCGCACCTACCGCCACTACGCCTTCGAGGTGGCAAACCGCGATTCCGTATTCGCCCTCGCAGGCCCCCTGCATTACCAGCCCCAGGCAACCGCCCAGGCCGATTCGTTCTGGATCAAAAACCGCCACATCCCCCTCGACGAAAAAGAAAGCATCCTGAACGAACTGCTGGCCGAACTGCGCAAAATACCGGCAATGAACGCAATCATAAAAACAGCCGAAATACTCATCTCAGGCTACATACCAACAGGCCCCAGCCGCAGGGAGAACCTCTTCGACATAGGCCCGATGAACACCATCTTCAGCGCCAACCATCTGGAAGGCCTCCGCCTGCGCACAGGAGGCATGACCACGGCCCGCCTCAACCCACACCTCTTCGCCAGCGGCTACCTTGCCTACGGTATGAACGACCGCAAATTCAAATACAACGCACGCCTCACCTACAGCTTCAGCAAAAAAGACTATCACGAGGGCGAAAACCCGGTTAACAACCTATCCTTCATGCACGAGTACGACGTATACACCCCCGGACAGGATTTCCTCTTCACCAGTAAAGACAATATGTTCGTAATGTGGAAAGTGGGCGAACCGGTAACCAGGATGAACTACGTACGCAAGTACCTGCTCCAGTACGAAAAAGAATGGCTCAACGGCCTTACCCTCAATACATGGGCGCGCCATCAGAACGAAGCCGCCGCCGGAACGCTCAGGTATATCTATAAAGACGACGCCGGAAACGAACATAACCGGAAAAGCATCACCTCCTCCGAACTGGGCCTGCAGCTCCGCTTTGCTCCCGGCGAACGCGCTTATGCAGGCCGCGCCGGAAAGGAATCGGTCTTTAATTTATCCAAAGACGCCCCCGTATTCAAACTCTCTCACCAAACCGGCCTGAAAGGCATCCTGCAAAGCGATTACACGTACAACCATACGGAACTGAGCATCCAGAAACGCATCTGGCTTTCGTCTTTCGGGCATCTGGACACCCAGTTCAAAGCAGGCAAAGTGTGGAACAAGGCGCCCTTCCCCCTGCTGGCGCTCCCCAACACCAACCAGTCTGTCACCATACAGCCGGAAGCGTTTCACCTGATGCGCGCGCTCGAGTTCGTGACCGACCAGTACGTATCGCTCAATGTTACGTATTATATGAAAGGCTTGCTGCTGAACCGTATCCCGGGCATACGCTGGTTCAAGTTCCGCGAAGTATTGTCGTTCAACGGCATATACGGAAGCCTGTCGCACAAGAACAACCCCGCCCGGAACAGCCGCCTGTTCCTCTTCCCCGAAGGAACCATGGGACTGGGCAGCACACCCTATATGGAAGCCAGCGTCGGACTGGAAAATATCTTTAAGATACTGCGCATAGACTATTACCGCCGGCTGAGCTACCTGAACAATCCTGACATTAAAAAAGACGGCATCCGCATAGCGCTCCGCTTTTCATTCTAACGATAAGATGACAACCCGCCTGAACGATAGTAACCCGCCGGTGAACCACTCTCCCAACCCCTGGGCATTGCTTCCATTGGCTGTATTCCTGCTCGTATACCTGGGAGTCTCCATCCTCGCCGGCGATTTCTATAAAATGCCCATTACCGTGGCATTTGCAATCGCTTCGGCAGTAGCCATAGCGCTGTCGAAGGGGGGTAAATTAACGAACCGGATTGAACAGTTTTGCCGGGGCGCGGCCAACAGCAATCTCATGCTGATGGTATTGATATTCATCCTGGCCGGCGCTTTTGCCCAGACGTCAAAATCAATGGGAGCCGTAGATGCTACGGTAAACCTTACGATGTCTGTCCTTCCGGGAAACCTGCTGGCGGCAGGCATATTCATAGCCGCCTGCTTTGTCTCCATCTCCGTAGGAACTTCCGTGGGGACGATTGTAGCGCTGGCGCCGGTTGCCGCCGGTATCGCAGAGAAGACCGGTATCCCGGAGGCGTTGATGCTGGGCGTCATTGTCAGCGGAGCCATGTTTGGCGATAACCTTTCTTTTATCTCAGACACCACCATTGTAGCCACCCGTACGCAGGGCTGCCGAATGTCCGACAAATTTAAAGTCAACATCTATATTGCGCTCCCTGTAGCCGTCATTACAGGCATTGCCTATATAATAGCCGCTCATGGAACCCATGCCGCTTATGTGCCCGGAGAGATAGAATGGGTAAAGGTAGCGCCTTATATAGCGGTATTGGCAACGGCCGTCCTGGGCGTTAACGTAATGATTGTTTTATTCACAGGTATCCTTATATCGGGAATTACCGGTTTGCTTTCCGGCAGCTTCAACATCTGGGGATGGAACGCCGCTATGGGAGAAGGAATCGCTGCTATGGGCGAATTGATTATCGTTACCTTGCTGGCCGGAGGCATGCTGGAAATGATACGTTACAACGGCGGGATAGACTGGATAATCCTCCGGCTCGCCTCGCATATCCGCTCGCCCAAAGGAGCCGGGATAAGTATTGCCGCCCTGGTAAGCTTTGCCAACCTGTGTACGGCAAATAATACCATAGCGCTCATCATGTCGGGGCCGATAGCGAAAGATATTGCCGTAAGGTTCCGGGTAGACCCGCGCAGAAGCGCCAGTATACTGGATATATTTTCCTGCGTGGTTCAGGGCGTCATACCGTATGGGGCGCAACTGCTCATAGCCGCCGGGTTAAGTAATACCTCCCCGGTAGAAATTATGCAATACCTGTATTATCCTTACCTGCTCGGCGCCGGTACGCTTTTGGCAATCGCTTTCAATTATCCCGGTAAATCTATCTATAAGCCGTAAGCTACCGGTTATAAATTCCAGTCAGTCCCGCTTCCCGCCGTTCTTTGCCTTTTATCCCTGTCAGGTTGTCTCCTAATTCGCGGCGCAGGTCGTATAATCCGGCTTTTGCCTGTTCTATGCGGGTTAATCTGCCGGGTAGCCCGTCATCGCCGGGAGCGCCGTCATCGCCGGGGGGGGCGCCGCTGATTTCGGCAAGCGTGGGAAACAGGTATAGTGTGCCACGAACGAACTTCTGGGTGAATAACAGAAGTTCGGCACTTCGTGAGAGATGAGGGCAGGCCCCTCGTAACCGCCTTACAGGAAGAGGTTTCAAACCGCGGCATGCGGCTTTAGTCAAAAGCTATGGTCGTGAGCGATGTCCGAAAAGTCTGCCAAAAGGCAGGCAGGTAACTATGTAAAAGGTGAATGCAAATGAACCGTTGATGAGGTACCGAAATACACAAGATGATGTCAAAAACCGAACTCATAGACTTGGTTCGGGATAAGCTAAGGGGAACCCTGCCTACTGCCTTGGCGGCATCCGGTATATACTTCACGCGGTAAGGTTTTGTGCATTGTCCTGATCAAAGGATTGAAATTTTAGTGATAGTAAGTTCTGCAAATCTTCGGCATATTTACAGCGATTCAGCGATTAAAAATTCCCTTGTATCCATTTTCACTGTTTAGGATTGAAGACAGGGCTTCCCTGTATCGGTCAGTTTATAACTGCCCGACAACGAAAAATATCCCATAAGCCTACTGTCTGTTTCCTGTTATAATTTGATTTGATTGATTAATCCTGTTTTCGAGATCAGGAGATATCCGCCACGGTTTTTACGCCGTATCTTTTGCTCCTTCATCCGGAAGGTTGTATCTGCGGAGTGCCTTTTGGACTGACAAACAACATATAAGCTATCAGGCAAACCCAAATATCACGGATCGTTTGTTTGCCATGCTCCTTTCGCAGGGTTGTAACGAAGTTACTTTGTTCAACTAATTGATTAATCAGATGGGCTATTT